>CALJIY010000487.1 GCA_937973945.1 uncultured Saprospiraceae bacterium
TTAATCACCCAATCAAAAGTATTGACTTCATCATTGTATACTACTAATTGAGATACATTGCCTGTGGTCGTATCTTCTATTTCCTCCTCTACTAATACTTCTTCTAATTCCTCAAATGGATCGTAAGCCGACATTATTCTATGATTTAATTTTAAAAAGAATACCAAAGTTGAATAACAGCTAATTGGGTATTCTTTCTCTAAACAAGAGCAAAAGGTAAAGGTTTATAGACTCAATAGCTAAATTTTAACTACTGAGTCTATAAATCCCTTTAATAAACGTCAATTAAACTAAAATTAGTTCAATTTAGCTAAAGTTTCTTTTACTGCCTCAAAGTTCGGCAAATCTCCTGCACTTTCCAAAACTTCCGCATACCGAATGATACCTTTTTTATCGACAACAAATGCAGACCGCTTAGAAACGCCTTTCATTCCTAATACGAAGTCCTTATAAATGGAATCGTACTTTTTAGAAGTTCTTTTATTAAAATCAGATAATAAAGGGAAATTTAAGTTCTGTTCTGCTTTAAACTTTTCCAATGTAAACAGAGAATCCACAGAAATCGCTACTATTTTAGCATTTAACTGCTCATAATCTGCAATACTGTCTCGCATAGTACATAGTTCTGTAGTACAAACCCCTGTAAATGCTAGAGGAAAGAATAAAACGACTACGTTTTCGCCTTTAAAATCTTTTAAGGAGACTTCCTTCTTCTCAGAAGAAAATAATTTGAAATTTGGAGCTTTATCTCCTACACTTAGTGCCATATAATTTTGTTTATTAAAATAATTTTTTTTTAAACAGTTTCAATCGTAAAAGTACAATATCATTAATATCTTTCAAATAAAGTTTTATTAGATCATTGAGCTTTATAAAAACTTAAGATTTTACAATCAGCATGATATTATTTACTGAAAGCCAGGATCATGGAAAAAAGATACTGTTACAGACTACTTAATAGTACCGAAATACTAAATTTGTTGTTTTGACAACTGATATCATCGGTATAGACCCATTTAACTCAATGCTTCCAAAAAGAAAAGCCTATTTACAAATGCATTTAGCTGTACTTATCTATGGTTTTACAGCTATTCTAGGAGATTTGATTCAATTACCAGCTACTGTTTTGGTGTGGTGGCGCGTATTGATTACAAGTATTAGCCTATTCTTTTTAATCAGATTCGGTAGAGATTTAATGCAAATTCCAAAAAAAAGAGTCTTGCAATTTATGGGGATAGGCATTGTCATAGGCTTACATTGGATCACCTTTTTTGGATCGATTAAATACGCAAATGCCTCTGTGGCGATGGTTTGTTTTGCCACTACCGCCTTTTGCACCTCTATATTAGAGCCCTTATTAACAAAAAGAAGTTTTGAACGGATAGAACTGTTGGCAGGTATCATGGTCATACCGGGTATTGCCTTAGTGGTACAAAGTGTTCCCCAAGGAATGCATTTTGGCGTGCTTTTGGGCTTATTATCTGCTATGCTCGCAGCCTTATTCGCCATCTTTAATAAGCAATTAATCAATGATGCAGATCCAAAATGTATTACCTTTTTAGAATTGGCGAGTAGTTGTTTGTTTATCACTTGTCTGTTGCCCTTATTTTTTTACTACAATCCAGAAAGTGCCTTTTGGCCTAGTGCTATGGATTGGATTTATTTGTTGATCTTAGCTTTGGTTTGTACCACTTTCGCTTTTATCCTTAATTTAAAGGCACTAACTCATTTGACTGCATTTACTACTAACTTAATTGCTAATTTAGAAGTAGTATATGCGATCATACTAGCAATTGTATTACTACAAGAAAACAAAGAGTTGTCCCCATCGTTCTATATAGGCGTAGCAATCATTTTAGCCTCTGTATTTGGACATCCACTCTTGCAGAGGCGATTGGAAACGAATGCTGCTTAAAGAAGAGCAGAGAAGCGAGAGTAGAGAATAGAGATAGTGCTCGTGTAAAAATAGAAGATGTTTTCTTTTAACGAATATCTTGTTGTCAATGTCTAATCGTCAACATCTAGGCGGGATGGCTAGTCCAAAAACTGTTTGACCATGAGGAAATATATTTCCGAACCGTTTACGGGTGGGTTTGCCAGTTTTTTTGGACTAGAACCTGCCTGCCAAGGCACGCAGGCAGGTTTTTGGTTCTTTTTTTTCGATGAAAAAAGAACATACATTTAATTGCGCCATATCTTTAAATAAATACAACTAAATACCATGCAAAAAAAACTACTTTTCCTACTACTAACAGTTGCAATCTACAGCAACCTATCCGCCCAATACATCTTCACGCCAGAAGTACAAATAGAATGCACCGATGTAAAAAGTCAAGGTAGCACTGGTACTTGTTGGAGTTTCTCCACCTTATCTTTTTTAGAATCAGAATTGATGCGAATGGGCAAAGGGCAACAAGATCTATCAGAGATGTTTGTGGTTAGAAATATTTACAAAGATAAGGCACAAAATTATTTACTTCGACAAGGCAATGCGAATTACGGAGAAGGTAGCTTGTCCCACGATGTAATGAAAGTGTTGAAATATCAAGGGCTCATGCCAGAAGCTATTTATTCTGGAAAACTTGAAGCAGCTGCCAAACACAATCATGCTAAACTAGTCAATGAAACCAAAAAGTTGTTGGACGGTTTTGTGAAAAAGAAAAATCCAACGACTAATTGGAGGGCAGAATAT
>CALJIY010000488.1 GCA_937973945.1 uncultured Saprospiraceae bacterium
AGAAACAGGAATTTCCTTATCACAATCCGATAGGGTCAATAATAATCCTTGGGCATTCCCAGAAATGGCAATAATAGCCTCTTGGTTGACTAAAAAGGAACGATGGCTTCTTTTGATGGCACTTCCCTTCGTTTTTTCTAATATGCTTTTTAAAGTGAGTCGCTCGGTTTGCTTCGTCAATTGACCGTCTGCGTTCAAAAATCCAATGATTGCATAATTTTGTAAAGCTTCTATGTATTTTATTTGTTGGACGGGGATATCGCAGATGGTCAAATCATCGGTCTGAATACTAGTTGGGCGCGCCTGTTTTTGTTGATTGATCTCTTGGGCGATGTGTTGATATTTCTTTTCCCGCTTCATTAAGGATAAGCGACCTATCACGATGATAGGAAAAATACCAATGGTGAGGTGACTATACAGCATATGATGGTATAAACGCCAATCTATATATCCAAAAAAAACAAGGCGGATAAATAGAAAATTGGCAATGCTTATAAAAAAGAGAAGGCCTATGTTATACAGTATCCATTTGCCGTAAGTCCATTGTACTTGCCCGCCTTTCCATTTAAATACCTGCCGTATTAGAAATTCATAGAATAATAAACCTAGCAAGGTCATTATGCCAAAACCTAGACAAATCCAAAGTTTATCAGCTCCTAATTCAGAAAGGCCAAATGGTTCAAAAACATAAAGGAAGTAGAATAAAAAAGCACTAAAAAGCCCACTAGTCTTAAAGGTATCTAGCCAGCTTTCTTCTTCGGGGAATGGCTTATTTAGCACGGCGAGAATGTTATTGAGAATTTCCATTGCCTAAATATACTAAAAGTAAAAAGGAAATAATAAGTTAATTTATAGTAGAAAAAACAATTTTAAATAAAAGATTAAGTAATACCTAAAAATTATATTTTTTTTCTAGCTTTGCTTAGGAACGAGGGATAAATAAGATGTACATCTTATTTGTACGTCGTTCCTAAGTCTCAACAGAAACTATTAATGAAACGACAAAACCATATCAAAATAAATGATGCTCAATTATGGCAAAAATTGCTTAATGGTCAAGCTGATGCATTAGAATTGATATATCAGCAGCATGTCGACTTACTTTCTACTTATGGTTTCAAGTTGACAAAAAATAAAGAAATTGTCAACGATGCGATTCAAGATGTATTCATCAACTTGTGGCAGAAACGCAGTCAACTACCGATGGTCATTAGTATCAAAGCTTACCTTTTGAAATCTCTTCGAAATCGTATTTTACGAATTTTAGAATCAAGAACATTGAGTGGGCATGGAGATCAGCCAAATGAAGCCATTCAAGATTCCTTTGAGCAGCGCCTTGTTTTAGAAGAACTGGCTGCTGAACGACTCCATCAATTACATCTAACCATTCAAAAATTACCTTCTCGCCAAAAAGAAGTTATTCACCTGCGATACTTCCAAAATTTAAACACAGAAGAAATTGCAGAAGTACTGGATATTAATTATCAATCTGTCTCCAATTTAATCCATAAAGGCATTAAAACTTTAAGGAAGCATATTCACCTGCCGAATAAACTCTGAGAAAAAAATCGTCCCAAACGAGTATAAAACAATTCCACCCGTATCTTACCAATAAACACCAATCTTATAACCAACAAATCACAGCAATAGATCCAAATTAAATGAAGCCTAACGGACTAAAAAACATAGAAGATTTCATGACAGATGATCTCTTTGTGGAATGGGTGTTGACTCCTACTGAACAAAATATTTCTTTTTGGGCCATGTACTTAGCAGATTTTCCAGAACAGATTCCATTGGTAGAGGAAGCAAAAGAAATGGTGTTGCAATTGAATGAAATAGAGCAGATTACAGCAAAAAAAGGAGATATTGAAGGAAATTGGAAAATAATAGAACAGCAAACTATAAAGCAGGAATTAATCGAGCAGCCGAGGCTTGTGCCAACTATCCAAAAAGAAACAAGTACACGAAAAATATACAACTGGCGCTATATCTCCGGTATTGCCAGCCTATTCTTTCTCGCATTTTTAAGCTACCAATTTTTTCAAATTGGGTCTACAAATGAAGCAACAATCAGTGCTGCACCTACTATGGAGTGGCACGAATTAAAAAATACAACAGCTGTAGCTACTTCCCTCTTTTTATCTGATGGGAGTCAAGTGATATTAGAACCATTTAGTAGTTTAAAATACCCCAATCTTTTTCTCAAAAAGCAAAGGGAGGTAGTACTAAAAGGAGAAGCATTTTTTGATATAGCAAGAGATACAACGCAGCCATTTGTCGTATATGCGAATGAGACGATAACTAAAGTGCTGGGTACTAGCTTTACCATCAAAGCCTTTGAAGGACAAAAGGAAGTGGAAGTAGCAGTAAAGACGGGGAAAGTTGCAGTATACGCCAATGTTAGTTCCTTACCAAAGAAAATTATTAAAGAAAAAGAAAAATTTGTTATTCGTACAGATGAACAAATTCTAATTCCAATCCCTAATAAAAAATTAGAAGTAACGCCTAATCAAAGAGTCGTTTTCGATAAAGTAAAAGCAGATATGCAAAAGGCAGTTGTCAAATTGCCTTTGCCCATTAAGCCGGTTAAACAGTTACCAAAATTCCATTTTAAAGAAGAGCCTGTCGCTGAGGTATTAAAAATTCTAGGAGAGGCTTATGAATTAGAAATGAATTACGAGCAAGCCAAATTAGATAAATGCTTGATTACAACCACTTTAGAAGATGTTTCTCTCTTTGCTAAATTGGATATCATCTGTCAAGCCATGGGCCTGACCTATAAAGAAAAGGCTGCTGCTATCTATATATATGGTGGGGATTGTGATTAAACTTGCAGCAATAGCTTGCTAGGATGCTCTAAAGACAAAATACAAAAAAGAATCGGTGATGCGCCAACACCACCGATCTACTATTTAGACAAATAAAACACTTTAGAATACAGACGCTATAAACTATACCAGTAGTTTAATAGCCCCCTTATGTATTCTGATAAAGTATCTAATTCAACTTAAACGATCAAAATTATGCAAAAAAAGCGAAAACCTCTACACTTTATCTATCAGGTTATGAGATTTACAGCCTTCCAATTATTTTTATTGGCGCTCACCTTTGCTACTGTTAGTGCAAAGGAGTCAAATGCCCAAATTTTAAATCAAAAAGTTTCCATTAATTTGGAAAATGTGAAGTTGAAAAAAGCGATCACTTCTTTAGAAAAAGCAGCATCGGTTTACTTCACCTACAATGCTCAGAAAATAAAAACAGATCAACGAGTAACGGTTGCTGCAACAGATGCAACTTTGGAATCTGTATTAAATCAAATTTTTACACCAATCAATGTGAACTATAAAGTATATAGTAATAGCCACATTGTTTTGACTAAAGCAGCAGAGAAAGTCACTACAGCAGATTATGCTATGGTTACGGGAAAAGTAATAGATGAAGATGGGGAAGGATTGATTGGTGTGAACATTATCATAAAAGGCACCTCTACAGGTACCACCACTGATTTTGATGGTAACTATTCTTTAGATGTTCCAGATGGTGCCACCTTAGTTTTTTCCTATACAGGGTATAGCGATACAGAAGTCGAAGTAGGCGGTCGTTCTGTTATCAATGTTACGATGTTGCAAGGGGTTGATTTAGAGGGAGTAACGGTTTTAGGTTCTCGTGGTAAACCAAGAACAAATGTGGATCGCCCGGTTCCGATTGATGTAATTGGTGCAGAGGCATTACAATCTACTGCGCAAGTGGATATAGGTCAGTCGCTACATTATTCTGCTCCTTCTTTTAATGCGCCTAAGTTTGGTATTAATGACTTAGCGCCATTAATTGATCCTGCCTCTTTAAGAGGTCTATCTCCAGATCAAACACTTTTATTAGTTAATGGGAAAAGAAGACATAAAGTAGCTTTCTTCTCTAATAATTCAGGTGTAGGAAAAGGTCAAGTTGGAAACGATATTAACTCTATTCCCTCTGCAGCTGTTAAACAAGTAGAAATTCTTAGAGACGGTGCAGCGGCACAATATGGTTCTGATGCCATTGCAGGCGTTGTAAATATGCAACTAAATGATGCTCGTTCTGGAGGAACCATTCGACTATATACCGGGGTTACTTCTACTAATCCAAAATACGATGCCTTCACCAATGCAGGAACAGAAGGGGAAAGTATTTATGGGGAGACGATCAATGATGGTCAAACTTTTACTGCTTCGGCTAATTTTGGAATGCCTTGGGGAGAAAAAGGTTTTGTAAACACGACAATCTCTTGGAGTCATATGGAACCAACAGACCGATCTGGTACTTATGCACATAGCTCGGGTTGGTATCCAGAAGAAGTTTGGCAAGCTGCAGGTGCTTCTTCTGATGAAGAACTACAGAGAATTCGAGGTATAGACTTAGATAGAGCCGTTTTAGGTACAGCTGAAAATACGAATATGGGTATCTTCATTAATGCTGGTAATGAAATTAATGAGAATTGGGATTTTTATACATTTGGTGGTATTACTAAAAAAGAAGTAGTGGGTGGCGTATTTTCACGTAGCCCAGCAAGAACGAATAGACGAGTATTAGAAATTTTCCCAAATGGTTTTAATCCAGAAGTTCCTTCAGAGTTGACAGATTATCAAATATTAGCGGGTATTAAGGGAGATTTAGGGAATGATTGGTCCTTGGATGTTAGTATGGGGAATAGTGGAAATAATGTGGATTTATTTGCAAGGAATACAGTCAATCCAAGTTTGGGTATTCTCTCCCCTACTCAGTTTTATACAGGTAGTTTGAATGTGACACAAACAGTTATTAATGCAGATTTAGCAAAGACCTTTGGGAATACTACTTTTGCAATTGGTGCGGAGCAGCGAGGAGAGTCTTTCCAACAATCACAAGGAGATATTGAATCGTATAGACCTGGCCCAGATGCTGCTTCTAAAGATGTTGGTTCTTCAGGTAGAGAAGGATTTACTGACCGAACAGATGGTGAATGGAGAAGAAATAACTTTGGAATTTATGCAGAGGTAGAAAGTGATATTACTGATGCCCTATTACTTAATGCTGCTATTAGATATGAAGATTATTCTGATTTTGGTAGTGATTTCTCCTATAAGTTAGCTGGACGTTTTAAGATAAATGATCAATTTGGTTTAAGAGCTTCTGTCAATCGATCTTTTAGAGCCCCTTCTTTGGCACAATACCAGTACAGCAATTTCTCTCAAATTTCATTTGATAATGAAGGTAACTCCGTCGTGGAACCAATTTTACCTATTAGGGATGCTTTGGTTCAAGAAGCATTTGGTATCACTAACCTAGATCCTGAAACTTCTTTCGATATCGCAGCAGGTCTTACCGCTAAGGTGAGTAATTCTTTCTCTTTTACCGTGGATGCCTACCAAATCAATATTGATGACAGAATCATCGCCTTAGGAGGTATTGATCCAGCAGATTTTTCTCAATTTGCAAATGCAGGGTACGATGAAATTACGATCTTCACCAATGCTTATGATACGAAGACGCAAGGTTTAGATATCGTTGCTAGTTACAAATATTTCTTGGACAATGAAGGAAGTCTTGGGCTTACCTTAGCTGCTAACTTCAATGAAACGACAAACGAAAGAACAAACCTACCAGCTCGTTTATCCAATTCTTCTCTAAATGATAATGATGTTACTTATTTGTTAGAAGGTTCTCCACGAAGAAAATTGATTGCAACTGTTGATTTTAATACTGGACCATTTTCATTTTTATTAAGAGGAACAAATTTCGGAGAGGTAACAGAAGCAAGACAAACAGATGCTGATGGTAACGATCAAGTATTAGGTTCTAAAACCGTATTTGATTTAAGTGTATCAGCTAAAGTTGCAAGTCAATTTACCATTACTGCAGGTGCCAATAATTTATTTGACACGTATCCAGATATGTTATTGGCTCGACAAGTAAGAAGTGAGGTTATTTACTCTAGAAGAGTGAACCAATTTGGTACAATGGGTAGATTCTTAAACTTGTCTTTAACGTATAACTTTAAATAAAAAATTAGTACTACTACTAATTAAAGAGTAGTACTCCTCTTTTTAGTCTGAAGTTGTTTAAGAATGTATTCTGCAATTAGTTGTAAGTGCTTGGTTTCTAGGGCGAAGCTCTTTTTTATTTTCGTAGCCTTAGCTACGGGAATCAAAAAAGCTGAAGATCCTAGGAATCAATGACTTGCAAATAATGCA
>CALJIY010000489.1 GCA_937973945.1 uncultured Saprospiraceae bacterium
CCAGGGGGCTTTGATTTTTTATCTCCATGTATGCAGGAGGCTTCCTTGATGCAAAAAGTACTGTCTAAACCAGAATTTCAGTTATGGTTAAAAGAATTTTTACCGGGCTTTGAGGAACAACCCGCTAAATATTTAGAACCAGCAGTTGTAACAGATAAAAGTGATGGTAAGTTGGCGCATTTAGATGGGCTAAATTTTAGTAGAGCTTGGTGTTTATATGAAATAGGAAAGGGAATCAATAATGATCAAATGATAGCACTAGCCAAGCAGCATCTTGACTTTAGTTATGAAAAGATGGATTCTGGAGAATATGCTGGTGCGCATTGGTTGGCTTCTTTTGCGGCATATGCTTTGATTAGTGGAGAGGGAGGCAAATAAAAAAGGGAACGAACCGAAGTCCATTCCCTAATATCTTTTGTCTACCCCCCAGCGACAAAAGACTCTGCAATATACAATCAGAGTAACTTAAAAAATGCTGGAGGATTTAGTTAGTGTGACGGTATTGGATAGATTTTGAGATAGCGAATAATTAATATGGAAAAAATATAATTACTTTAAAGCTTGATCTAAGCCCAAAAGCACTTAATGGGAATGTTGTATTTAAAAGGGGGTGGTCGTAAACAGGGTAGGGCTTCGTGACAAATAAGAAGGTGCTTTAAGACTTGGGAAGTTTTTAAAACTTACCAAGTCTAATGACCAGTCTAATTTAACCACCCAATAGCGCCATTTAGAAAACTAGCGAAAGTAACCCATAATAGATAAGGAATAAGTAAATAAGCAGCCAAAGGTTTGATCGCTTTAAATTTCAATATACAGACCAACAACACACTCCAAAGAATAATAATTTCTACTAGTGCAAAGGCCGGTTGTCTCCATGCAAAAAACAAAAGACTCCACATGGCATTTAAAAATAGCTGAATCCCAAAGAATAATAGAGCGTTTTTCACGGCCTTTTTCTCCCATCCTTCATGCCATACCAAAGCAGCCGCTACTCCCATCATCGCATATAATAAAGTCCAAACAGGCGCAAATATCCAATTGGGCGGGTTAAAAGAAGGTTTATTGAGGGTCACATACCAATCATTTATAGCACTGGTAGTGGCTAAACCACTTGCCCCCCCAATAGCTAAACAAAGCACGACCGTAATCAAAATTTTGATAGGAAGAGATAAATTATTCATTTTTTAAGTTTTGTTCTTTCATTTCAATGCAGAAAAATATAAATTGTTTAGAATTTCCATCCTATTTCTAATCTTATATTACTTACTTTTGTTACGAAGTTGTTTAAGAATGTATTCTGCAATTAGTTGTAAGTGCTTGATTTCTAGGACAAAGCTCTTTTTTATTTTCGTAGCCTAAGCTACGGGAATCAAAAAAGCTGAAGTAGCTAGGAATCAATGACTTGCAAATAATGCATCAATTCATTTTTAAACAACTTCTATCTATTGCCAGACTATTTCGCTGTCAAATTTGTATTTGCCAACGTCACAAGTCTGACATCTGACAATCCTAGAAGGACGGTCTGACATCTGACTTCTAATTTAAACCTATAAAACGTGCCTAAAGAACCTCAGCAACGTACGATAAATATTTGGCAACCACTGGCATTTGCAACGGTTTTAGTTGTGGGTTTACTCTTTGGTATGCGCTTACAACAAGAAGTTCCCGTTTTAATTTCTAATAATTCTACTACCCTTAAAACGTCTAAAACGGACAAGATCGAAGAGGTCTTACGTTTTATTGAGGCAAAGTATGTAGATGAGGTAGATCAAGAAGAGATTTTAGAAAAGGTCATCAATGGAATTTTCAAAGAACTAGATCCACATTCTATCTACATTCCGGCGGATCAATTACAAGAGGTGAATGATAAATTAGATGGTAATTTTGAAGGCATTGGAATTGAATTTCTAGTAATAGAAGATACGATTACGGTCATGACGGCCATAAAAGGTGGGCCCTCCGACAAGGCAGGTATCCAAATGGGCGATAAAATTGTAGCCATTGAAGATTCTATTATTGTCAAAGAGAAGTTAGATGAGCAAGGTGTGGTCAATATATTAAGAGGGGAGAAAGGCTCTGCGGTCAAGGTAGGCGTACTGCGTAAAGGAGAAAAGGATATCCTTCACTTTCAAGTCACCCGAGATGAAATTCCCATTAATAGTGTGGATGTCTCTTATATGTTGACACAGAAAACGGGCTATATAAAAGTCAATCGATTTAGCTCAACTACGAATACAGAGTTTTTGGAACGTTTAGAACGTTTACAAAACGAACACCAGATGGAAAATTTAGTCATTGATGTAAGGGATAATCCAGGAGGGTATTTACAAGAGGCAACTAGTATCCTAAATCAATTTTTCAAAGAAAAAGATAAGTTGTTGGTATACACAGAAGGGCGGACCGTAAGACGAAGTGATTATGAAACAACTGGTAGAAGCTTTTTTAATATTAATAACATTGCTGTATTAATTGATGAAGGCTCTGCTTCTGCAAGTGAAATATTGGCAGGGGCGATTCAAGATTGGGATAGAGGCATCGTTATAGGCCGACGTTCTTTTGGCAAAGGCTTGGTGCAGGAGCAATATAATATGAAAGATGGAGATGCCATGCGTTTAACGATAGCTAGATATTACACCCCATCTGGAAGATCTATCCAAAAAAGTTATGCGGATAAAGGCGTTTACGATCAGGATTTAGCGAATCGATTTGAAAGTGGGGAACTCTATGATATGTCCTTAGCCAACTTGACGGATACCATCCCTTATTATACAAACGATGGTCGAACAGTCTATGGCGGCGGCGGCATTGCGCCAGATATTTTTGTCCCTTTGGATTCTGCTAAAATGAGTGCTTACTTTACAATCGTTCAACCATACATTCGATCTTTTATATTTAAGGAATTTCAGAAGAACAAAGAACAACTCGATTATCAATCCATTGAAGATTTTACAGAGAATTATTCCATCTCCCCCGCTTTATTTGAGGCCTTTCAAAGCTATACAAAAAGCAAAGATGCTGAAATTAATATCGACCAACCCCAAGCCATTAACCAATTAACGAAGTTATATTTAAAGGCGAGACTAGCCAAGCATTTATATGAAGATGAAGGCTTGTATACCGTACTTAATTCAGAAGATAAGGTCGTCAAAAAAGCAATTCAAATAATGGATATGCCTAATCCTTTATCGGTTATTGAGAGGTAGGGAGTATTTTTGAACACGGAGGCACGGAGACACTGAGTTAAAATATTTTAATTACAATGCACTATTTTCCTAAAACTCTTTGTCTTCATCCTTTTCTTTTACAGCCGATGATACAGATGAATACCTCTAAAAAAACTCTGTGCCCCTGTGCCTCTGTGTTCAAAAGACCTCCTAACCTCCCTACCGCACATCCAAAGCATTCAGTCCATAATGCTCTATCACTTGAATCATTTGCTGCGCAAAATCCGCTTGCTCTGAATAGCCAAGCTGCTCTAATCGCACCGCCCATGCTTGATAATCTGTTGAATCAAGCGACTGTAATTTACTATACTTACCTGAACTTAAATAGAGACTATGATCTCTAAAACTCATCCAAGCATTTTCATACTGTCTGTAACATTGTCCAGCTATGTTTTTAGAAGGACCAGACCAATCTGAAGTACAAGGAATCGAAAAGTGGTTATTACTTTGTTGTGCTGTAGATCGCTCACCTGCATGACTTTGTAAAAAAGCAGCAGCTAATAGCACAGAAGAAGGAATACCAAATTTTCTTCGCTCCTCTACGACTACTTTGGCGAAACGCTTCAGGTATTGTTCTTTCGCATAAGCAGATACGCTTTCTAATGCTGGTTTGGCTTTTTTCTTTGACTGGCTTCTAGAAAACGGAGACAGATCAAAACGATCTAAAATACCAGCTTGCTTTAAGTTTGTTTGCTCGGTAAAGTATGCTTTCTTAACGGCAGCTTTTTGTCCATGTTCTTTGGCAGGAGTTTCTAGTTCATCAGGGTCACTCAAATTAATGCTAAAACTAAAATCCTTCTGGGTAAATAAATACAGGAAGAGCCCTAGTAAAATTAGTTTGAACCAGTGTTGCTGCGCATACTCCAACATTTGGGGGATGCTTACATCTACTTTCATAATTTTTTTTCTTTGTGATTGGCAAAACTGATAGTCCCAACAGAGATTGGAGGGAAAGCACTGACATGGGTGGGGAGTGTTATCCGTCTGACCTTCAGGTGGGTTGACCATTCCTAATTTGCTAATCTATTATCGAATCTTTCTTGATGTTTCTGTAAATTCTCAATGAGAAATGAGGAATTAGAAATGATGAATCCACTAAACGTTAAAAAATCCGTATTTACGTCCTATTGGTTATTCATCATTCATTATTTTTCATTCATCATTGAGGACTTACATATTTTCTAAATCATTCAAAACAAACAACTTAGAGAAGTTAAAACAAAATTAAAACAAAAAGTTTTAAAATTCAACTAATTCAAAACATATTTTGTTTTATAAAGTGATGCTTGCTAGAGGTCTTTATTTTTGATTTTTGCAAGGACCATGTTATTACTACCAATAATGGGGTATTTTTTAGTACGAGATGACTTTTGATGCGCCTTCCTATTTAGATATGAGTTAAAAGATGATTACATTGCAAATAATTACCCTCCTTCCTATTGTACTATACCCATCTTAATAAGAATTTTTCCTACACTTTGATTATTTCTACGGTTTTTTTTCCTCCATATTGTATCTCCCAATTATTTTAGCCCCCTTCTTCCATCCCTTCATTACCTACAAATTTCCTATCGTTTCTACTTCTAAAATTAATTTTTGCTAATTCGCACATACTTAAATTATTATGAGTAAGACATTCTTATCCATTTTTGTATTGACGATTTGTTCTTTTTTTACCCTGAGTATAAATGGACAAACTCAATTTGTAGAGACCGAAGATTTTTCTAATGATTGTGTAAATCTTAGACAAATAAATCTGTCTTGTGGTTCCAATATTATTAGTGGAAATGTATCCGGAGAACAACTTACAGGAGCGATTGATGTTGCTGACTATTTTTCTTACAACCTACCAGAGGATGGTTTCATTCAATATATTAAAGTACGTTCTTCCAATGGAAGTCCTTCATTCAGAACATTCTTAGCCCTTTGGGGGGGACAAGGTTGTTTGGGAAGTGTTTTATATGGGAACATAGAAGATCCTAATAGAGAAGTTTATCAGGAGGTTCGTTATAATAGTACGCTAACCCTGCGCGGGATTGATGCAAGCTTTGATTATGCTATTGAGTTATTTGTTCAATGTTCTGATTCTTGTATCCCAATAAATTGTGGATCCTGTCAACAGTGGAATCCTACAATCTGCGCATGTGAGGATGCGCCTACTCCTGTTTGTAATCCGACGTGTGAGGTGTATAATGCAGCAACCTGTGCTTGTGATCCAATAGCAACTCCAATATGTAATCCGACGTGTGAGGTGTATAATGCAGCGACATGTAACTGTGATCCGATAGCTGCGCCGATATGTAATCCGACGTGTGAGGTGTATAATGCATCGACTTGTAGCTGTGATCCGATAGCTGCACCGATATGTAATCCAACATGTGAGGTGTATAATGCATCGACTTGTAGCTGTGATCCGATAGCTGCGCCGATATGTAATCCAACGTGTGAAGTGTATAATGCAGCAACCTGTGGCTGTGATCCAATAGCCGCGCCGATATGTAATCCAACATGTGAGGTGTATAATGCAGCGACTTGTGCTTGTGATCCAATAGCCGCGCCGATATGTAATCCAACGTGTGAGGTGTATAATGCAGCGACCTGTGCTTGTGATCCGATAGCCGCGCCGATATGTAATCCGACGTGTGAGGTGTATAATGCAGCGACCTGTGCTTGTGATCCGATAGCTGCTCCAGTATGTGATCCAAATTGTGAGATCTATAACGCAGCGACCTGTGGCTGTGATCCTAAACCATTACCAACTTGTCCAAGTATTTGCGAGGTCTTGGAGGAGTCTAGCTGTTCTTGCGTTGCTATTCCTAATTGCGGAAATGATATACCAGCAGAAACGCCTATTACTGAAGAAATTTGCGATGGTTTAGATAATAATGGAAATGGATTGATAGATGAAAATTTAAACTGTTCTACTTGTCCAGTATTAACTTACAGACCTTCAAACCCGTTCTGTGATTGTACGGCACCTGCTATAAACAATATAGTTGTTAGCAATGTCCGTGCCTGTACCCCAAGCAATACACAATCCTTAATAGATGTAACACTTTACCTAGATTATGCACCTGCTAATGGAAGACTTAATTTTAGTGGTGATTTGAATGTTAAATATGACATTCCTACAAATAACACCCATAAAATTTTAGAGCTTAAGGATCAAGTAATCAATTCAGATGGTCGAACGATTAATTTCCTAGTCACTTATGAAGGCCAAAAAGCTTGTTATTATGTGTTGAGAGATGGTGGATTAGCGCCTACCGCATGTGAGCAGATTGATCCAAAGGAACCAACACCTGATCCAGACATGCCTATTGATACTGATAATACTAATACTGAGAATAGTGCTGATAATCAAGGCGGGACTCAAGCCTGTACGGTACAATTTATTTCCATAGATAATATCAATAGATGCTCAGATAATGGTTCTAGGTATAAATACAGTGACGATAATTTCCTAGCTAATTTAAC
>CALJIY010000490.1 GCA_937973945.1 uncultured Saprospiraceae bacterium
TGTCCTATAAAAGGTACATTCGTTTTGCGTTGAAGAATGCTCTGAAATTCTGCTAATAGCTTATCTAAATTTCGATCATATTTATACTCTTCTGCAACTACCCCACTATGCATAATTAAAGCAGATCCATAGGTTGGATAAATACTTAAAGCACGATCAATAAAATAAGCGACCTCTTTTATCAATTCCTTTTTCTTTCCATTATCTGTTTCCTTGCGATACTCTTCTTCAAAAATGGCGGTACCTAAAAAGCAATTAGCTCTGGCACTATTTGGAGAGGCAGATGCTCCAGAAGTGTTCAAGGTTAATCTGTTTTTCCAATCTGGGACTCGGTCTAATGTTTTCCAACTAAAGCCTAGTGTCATCAATGCTAATATCCCCATGCCGATAGTTGTCGCTATTTTTTGACCATTCATCCACTTAGCTAATTGGTCTTTTAATAACCAAACAATGATTAAACAGAAACCAATGGATGGGATAAAAATAAATCGCTCGTTCATAAATGTACCTACAGTGAACGGTACATTAGATACAATAGAGAGTGTTGCTAAATAAAACAATATGCCATAAGACAAAATAGATTTTTTCTTCAAGCCGATTAAAGCCATCACTCCTAATCCAATATGTAGCAATAACGGAATAATTGCTCGCACATCTCCCCAGCCGATAATAGGAATTTGATAAGGATAATAATCGTGTGTCAATGGATGTGGAAAGAATAATAACTTTAAATACAAACCAAGGGTATAAAAAACAGTAGCCATTTTATCAGAAGCACTCAAGCCATAAAATGGGTTGTTCATGATATCCGTAATCTCTTTACCATCTACGGATAAAAAATAACCTATTACTTGGTATCGAATAAGTAGATAGGCGACAGATGCAATCACTAAAGGCGTGAGCGTGATTGCCATTTGCTTGAAAGAAGCATTTTTAAAGAAATATAAAGTTAATGGGACAATTGCTAAAAAGGTGAGGGCATTTTCTTTAGACAATAAGGCTAAGAAAAAAACAATCCCAGACAAAAGTAAATAAATCCATTTGCTACGTTCTACATATCGAATGGCATAATATAAAGCGGCTAGTGATCCTATCAAAGTCATAATTTCATCCCGTCCTTTTACATTCGCGACCACCTCTGTATGTACAGGATGCACAACAAATAACAAACTAGCCAGAAAGGCGATTGAAAAATACCATTGTTCCTTGGTCGGAAAACAAAGACTCAATACTCGGTACAACAACACACCAAGTAAACCATAGAACAAAACATTAATCAAATGAGAAACGAATGGATTCAATCCAACAAATTGGTGTTCCAAAGCGAAAGTGACAAGGGATAGTGGTCTATATCGTGCACCAACGATCAAATCTTTTTGCCCTCCAAAACGACCACTCATACTTTCTTTGGTCAAAATATCTTTAATGCCATTGACTCCTTGTTTCGTATAAGCGTTATTGGTCAGTACGATTTGATCGTCTAACACGTATTCAAATGTGGTAGAATAAGCGTATAAAGCAACAGCTATAATAAATAATAGCAAGGCAGGTAGCCAATAATTTTTCCAGAATGGAATAGAAGAGGTAGGTACTTTATTACTTGAAACAGTCTTAACAGTAGACTGTTTTACAGATCGTTTTTTGGTCAGATTCTTTTTCTTCATAATACCCATTCTTACGAAATAGGTAATAGAAATGTTTATAACTGGAGTAGAATAGTTTTAAAACAAACTGCCCTGTACACCAAAGCTATTAGGATTCTCCATTTGTAACAAAGCGCGCTTCATATCCAATCCATAAAAATAGCCCGTTAAAGCTCCATTTTTACCGATACATCTATGGCAAGGTACAATTATGGCAATTGGATTATGTTTATTCGCTAAGCCCACTGCTTGATACCCTTTTGGACTACCCACTTTTTCTGCTAATGCCCCATAGGAGGTCGTATGCCCGTACGGCACTTCCAATAAAGCATTCCATACTTTGATGTTAAAAGGCGAGGCCCCTTCAAAATCGGGTTGAATATCGAATGTGGTTCGTTGTCCAGCAAAATATTCTAACAGTTGTGTCGCACAAGATTGTAGGCAATCAGGAATACTTTCACTCAAAGGTTTATCTTCTTGTAGTTTTTTGACAGATCGGATCCCTTTCTTGCTCCCGATAATCTCGAATTTTCCGTGAGGGGTGTTGATAATAGCATTTTGATAGGGCATATGTTACTTTTAATGTGGTTTTTCTAGCCATATTTTGCTTAGCTACGTAAAATTCAATAACACTAAAGTAAAGGTAGTTAAATTTATTATTGCCTTCTTTATTTACAAATAGTAAGTTTGCAGCTTAATTCACAGAACATCATATAATAATATGCCGACTAAAAAAACAGCCTTAATTATTCTCGATGGATGGGGACATGGACCTGATCCCAAGGTAAGTGCCATTGCACAAGCGAACACTCCTTTTGTAGATAGCTTATATAAAAAATATCCCAATTCCGAATTAGTGACCTTTGGCGAAGAAGTAGGTTTACCAAAAGGACAAATGGGTAACTCTGAGGTAGGCCATTTAAATATTGGCGCAGGCAGAGTCGTTTATCAAGAATTAGCTCGTATAAACAAATCTATTCGGGATAAAGAATTGAGAAAGAATGAAACGCTAGTAGCCGCTCTAGCTTATGCGAAAGCTAATAATAAGCCAGTGCATTTAATCGGTCTAGTATCTGATGGTGGCGTACATTCTCATATAGAACATTTGAAAGCCCTTTGTAATATAACAACGGCTTATGGTATACAGAAAACATTCATTCATGCATTTATGGATGGACGGGATACGGCGCCACATGGAGGACATGATTACTTGGAAGAGGTGCAAGAGCATATATTTACAAAGCCAGTAGAAATTGCCTCTGTTGTAGGTCGTTACTATGCGATGGATCGGGACAAGCGTTGGGAAAGAGTGAAATTAGCTTATGATGTATTAGTAAAAGGCGAAGGCGAATTGTCTGATGACTTATTAACTACTATCAAAAGTCGGTATGCGGCAGGGGAAACAGATGAATTTTTAAAACCGATCACTGCTAAAGGTCCTAATGGACAAGCACTTGCGACTATAGCATCAGGAGATGTGGTTATATTCTTTAATTTCCGCACAGATCGTCCAAGAGAAATAACGGAGGTGCTTACCCAAAAAGATTTCCCAGACCAGGGAATGAAAAAATTAGACCTTCACTTTGTAACGATGACTCGTTATGACGAGAATTTCAAAAATATAAACGTCTTGTTCACCAAAGATAATATTCAAAATACTTTAGGAGAGGTATTAGCGAGAGCAGGCAAGACTCAGGTTCGGATTGCAGAAACAGAAAAATACCCACATGTTACCTTCTTTTTTAATGGAGGTAGAGAAGCAGAGTTTGAAGGGGAAAGTCGATTAATGATTCCTTCTCCAAAAGTGGCAACTTATGATTTGAAACCAGAAATGAG
>CALJIY010000491.1 GCA_937973945.1 uncultured Saprospiraceae bacterium
AGATCCCCTTTAGTCAGTAGATACACGATACCTATAAATGCTAGTACAATACCAATAATTTGCCTTGAATTAGCTTTGTATCCTTGTAAACAGACGGCAAGCAAAAGGGTCATAGCAGGATTGAGACTGACAATCAAAGCGCCATTCATTTCGGAGGTTAAGTTGAGCCCTTGAAAAAATAAATAGACAAAGCCAAAGAGCCCGACAAAACCAACCAACAATATTCCAAATAGATTTTCTTTAATAATTTTCCAAGAAGGAAGAGCGGTAAAGGACATGCCTAACAGTGCCAAAACACCAATAAGATATCGCCAAAATGCAGCTACATTTGGGGAGACGTATTCCATCATTATTTTACCAAAATAAAAATTTAATGCCCAAAATAAAACGGTAATTGTTAATAATAGAATACTTTTCATTTATTGTTTTACTAACTCCTTTAAAGCAATTGATCCGATCATTTTCAGTGGTCGGATCAAGCTGCACGTTTCATCCGACCATTGAAAATGATCGGATGAATAGATTGTTTCCTAAATCTGTTTTAGACTTAGGTTACAAATATCTATGGTCATTGACTATAAATAATTTGACAGAATATCTTCTTGTCGATACCTAGGCATTGCCCCCTTTTGAGTAGCCACATAAGCCCCCATAAATGCCCCTAGTCGAAGACATTTAGCGATCGGTTCCTTCCGTATATAATTATGTAAAAAACCTGCTAAGAAGGCATCTCCACTGCCAATGGTATCCGCTACTTTTATATGGAAGATAGCTTGGTGATGGAGGTCCCCATTCGAATAATAAATAGCACCTTCTGCTCCTTTTGTTAAGATAATGCCAGTCCATTGGAACCTATTTTGTAAAAAGGCTAATTGCTCTTTTTCTGAAGAATTGGTGGTATTATACCATTCACTGATGATGGCTAATTCTTCCTCATTCATTTTTACTAAGTCTGCTTTTGCCAATAAGGGTTCTAAGCTGGATTGACTGTAGAATGGAACACGAAGATTCACATCTAAAACTTTGAGTGCATCGGTCGATAATAAAGAAAGTAAGGTGTTTTTACTGGTCTCATTCCTTGCCGCTAAACTCCCATAAATAAAAACCGATGCATCAGCGGTAGTTTCTTTAAGAGCATCCAGCTCAATATAATCCCATGCTACTGGTTGCACAATCTCATAGCTTGGACTTCCTTTGGCATCTAGCGTGACGGCAACGGTACCTGTTGGGTGGGTCGTATCCATCTGGATTAAATCTTGGGCAATATTTTTTTCGGCTAAAATCCCTAATAGTTCTTTCCCCAAGGCATCAGTTCCGATCTTACTAATCATTTTACCTGTTGAGCCTAAGGTATGTAAATGGTAGGCGACATTCATAGGTGCACCGCCAGGTAATTTTCCTGATGGGAGCAGATCCCAAAGGACTTCTCCGAAACATATAAAATCTTGCTTCATATTTTTATGAGTCTATGACTTAATTTAGAATACTATCTTTCTGATAATCGTCTTTTCTGGTAAAGGATTGTTTACCGCAAAATGGCATCTATAATCGGGATGAACACTAATTTCTTGTATATGCCAGGTATTGTCGAAGCAAGTAGCTTGCTTCGTCCCAATAATAATATCTTTAACATCCATGCTTAAGCCCCGACCATCCGATTTGCTAACCGCCTCCTTAATCGTCCAAATTTTAAAAAAGTCTTTATTGATACTAGTAGATTTTGATAGAACCTCTTGATCTTTAGCGTTTAGAATATGGTCGAAATTTCTAATATCAATAGCTTGTATTTTTTCAATATCCAATCCAATAGTTCCCTTTGTTGATAAGGCACAGCCGACGACCTGTCCAGAATGGGCAATACTAAAATCTATATCCGCTCTCCAAAACGGCTTATTAAAGGAAGTATACTGAATATCCTCCAAATCAAACCCAGCATAGCCCAAATCCCAAAATAATCTTTGCAATAATAAGCGCCCATATACCAATTGATACTTATTAATATCTTGTCTATATCGAGCTACACGATCGAGGATAGCCTTAGGCATTTGCTGCAAAAGCGCCTGCCATTCCGCTGCCGTGCTTACTTGCTCAAAAATAGTGTAATATATGTGAAGCATATTGATTATACCACTAGGTAGCCGTAGAATTAGCCCTTTTTTAGGTCCCTAATTCTTGGGTATTTGAATGTTAAATTTATAGGATAAAGGGACCAATGTATAATATAACTAGGTCTATTACAAGTAATTAGAAAGCGGGTTTTGTAAAAAAGGAGAAAAAAAATATTTGATTAACTGAGGTGAATAGACTAACTTTGTTTGAGTCTAAGTTATACCATTACCCTCTTGATAGACCCCTGTCTAATATCCTTTTCGTTTTACACCATCACAAATAATAAATAAGTTTAATATAAAAGAGGCTAATCTTTTGTATTAATCGATCATATATTGATTGACACCAAGTTAATCACTCATTGAAGAATATACCCCCCTGGTAATCGATTTACTATGAAATTGAGTTATTTTAATAATAACACAGGGGTACAAGGTATAATTCAATATTATGCCCAAGAAACGCCAAACAAGATAGCATTAATATTTGAAGATCAATCTTTGACCTATCAGGAATTAGATAAGCGAACTTCAGATTTAGCATGGTTCTTACAGCAACAGGATGTTGGTGTAGGAGATTTTGTAGCGCTTTATCTAAAACGATCATTAGATCTAATCGTAGGTATATTAGCGATACAAAAGGCAGGAGCTGCCTATGTGCCAATTGATTTTGATTATCCTGCAGAAAGAATGGCATTTATGATTGCCGACTCTGGGGCCAAAGCTATTTTGACCCATGAGGCCTATCAATCTAAGTTGCCCTATACAAATTCCCTCATCATTGCACTGGATGTGCAATGGCCGACCATCACCAGTGTAGCCGCTACAAAACACTATCAAGACCATACTAGCAGATCGGATTTAGCGTACATGATCTATACCTCTGGTTCTACAGGGAAACCTAAAGGAGTGATGATCACACACGATAATATCTTTAATCAACTGGAAGGGCAGCATAATATTGCACCTACTCCGATTGATAAAATGTTATTAACCTGCTCGATCTCTTTCGATGTATCTGTTTTGACGATCTATTGGACCTTTTATCATGGAGCTACCTTAGTTGTTCCAGAGCAAGGAGAAGAAAAAGATATTCAGCAATTGTCTAAAACTATTGCTCGACATCAAATAACACATATACTCACATTACCATCTTTACACACATTGATATTGGGACAGGCAGACCCTGACAAATTACAATCCCTAAAGTTGGTAAACGTTTCAGGCGAAGTCTGTCCTACTTCTTTAGCACAGAAGCACGAAACACTATTACCCCATTGCCAATTATATAATTTATATGGTCCAACAGAGGCTACTGTAAATTGCACCTATTTTACTTTCCCAAAAGGCTTCGATGCACCTAAAGCACCTATTGGTCGACCGATAGATAACTATGAAATGTTTATCTTAAATGAGCAAATGGAAGAGGTGGGCCTTGGTGAATTAGGCACTATCTATATCGGTGGTTCAAAACCTGTGGTAGGAAAAGGTTATTGGAATCGACCCCAATTATCTGCGGAACGGTTTATCAAAAATCCATTTCAACAAACTAGAGGCGGAGAGGTGTTATATAACACGGGAGATTTAGGAAAATGGATGAGTGACGGCAATATCGAATTTTTAGGCCGCTCTGACTTCCAAGTTAAATTCAGAGGTTTCCGGATAGAGTTAGGGGAAATAGAAGTAGCGATTAGCCGCTATGATTTAGTCAAAGAAGTTGTCGTTTTATTA
>CALJIY010000492.1 GCA_937973945.1 uncultured Saprospiraceae bacterium
TACAAGACAAAGATGTTATTTCTATTCTTGTAATTCGTCATTCGTCGCGACCATTAGGTGATATTCCCTTGGGCTAGTAATGAAATACAAATTGGATTTGACTATTGAAAAGGTTCATTCTCATTTGAGATTCAAATCATATTTCTCAATCAACCAATTCTTCATAAAAGTTTTCTCTTCTTTCCCAACATTCGTCGCTAAATCAAAAATCTTATCAGCAGGTTTACCAATTGGCTGGTCATATTCTCCTAAGGCTTTGAATTTATTCTTTTTATAATCAGCGTCTTGTTTCATAGCAGCAATGCCTTTATGAAATTCAGCGACTATTTCATCAGGTGTTTCTTTGGGGGTTAGTAATAATTTCATTCCACCAAACCCTGCGGACATAAAAGCAAACCAAGTATCCCATTCGATACCTTTTGCTTCATAGCCTAAGGCTTGATACACTTCTCCAAAATGTGGAACATTTACTCTAACGGTATCTCCTTCAAAAACACCAACAGGCGAATTTTTAAAGCTAACATCGCGTACTAGATTTCCATTTTCATCTAATGCGCCAAAGCTAAATAAAGGAATCGCTTCGCCACTTTCTACCAAAGGAATAGAATTTTTCAAATAAGCAGAAGAGGTCTGATAATCAATTTTTACTTCGCCTCTTTCAAATGCTAAACGACCCGCACCACGACCTCTAAATCCAAAGACAGCCTGTACATCCAATTTTAATAAATCAAAAGAATACATCGTGACTAAGTCTAGAGACGTAGGCCCTTGACTACCGTATTTTAAAGCTACTTTATTCGCTAATAATTCTTTAATAATCGCTACGCTTTTAGCCGTTTGTTCTTCTACAGAATTGACTTTTAAATTTCGCAATTTTTCAGAAATAATACTGGGCGAAATATAGGCAACTCCTCCCGTAGGATAGGCCATGATAGGCTTATATTTACTGTAGTCATATCGTACTCTAGGATCATCTAATAAATAAGGCATTTGGGTAGTTCCTGAAGTTCCCAAGATCATTAATCCATCTGGCTTCACTCGTTCGGCAAATAAATTAGCACCCTTTATAGACCCACCCCCTGGAATATTATTCACCACAATAGCAGGATTACCGGGAATGTATTTTTGAAAAAAGGGCGCATTAAATCTAGCCCAAGTATCACCACCACCACCTTCTTTAAAAGGGATGATCCATTCGATAGTTTTGCCAGCGAAATAGTTTTCACTAGAGGTACTTATATTGGCGATTTCTTCTGCTGTATTGTCTTTTTTGAAAAAAGAAATAGCTAATGCTGGAAGGAAAAATAGTAAGGATAGAGTGAGGATTTGTTTGAGTTGTTTGTTTTCCATATTTAATTAAGTAATAGGTAATAAGTAAGAAGTAATAGGTGTTGCGACGTGCAACTTATTACCTATTACTTTTTACCTATTACCTAATATAACCAACCGCTCCATGGCCTGCAATTCGTCCGAACACAGCGCCAGAAGTCAAGCCAGAACCACCAGGATAACCATAATAAAATACCCCGCCTACCAATTCGCCACAAGCAAATAATCCTTTTATTGGGGTATTCGTTTTTCGTAAAACGGCACCTGTTTTTTCGTCAATTTTCAAACCTCCATAAGTAAAAGTGATACCACAGGTAACGGGGTATGCTTTGAACGGTGGTGTATCTAAAGTATTCGCCCAATTCGTTTTATCAATGGCTAAACCATTTGTCCTCTTGCCATCTAATATCGTTGGATCGAAGTTTACTTTTTTATCAACAGCCTTATTGTATTGTTTTAAGGTCTGTAAGGCTTTTCCTTTTTTAACGCCTTCTAATTTTTTAACTAATGCTTCTAAAGTATTCGCTTCTACATAGTGGGCATCCCAAAAACGATATTCGGAATATAATAAGTCGTCCACCTTTTTATCAAATATTTGCCATGCAAAGCCACCTGGCTGTTCTATGGTCGCTCGACCAAATTGTGCATAGGTATAATTTCTAAAGTTAATGCCTTCATCCAAAAAGCGTTCCCCATTGGCATTTATCATTACACCAAGGAAGTAACAAATCTTTCGATAGTGCTTTCGCTCAATATAGGGAATTTCTAAATTTCCATAGTTGGGCATTTTTAAATCCATTGGTACGGCATGGCAACCACTGTAAATTCCATGTTCTACAGCCCCTAGTTCTTTGGCCATTTTAATTCCAATGCCCATGTTATGCCGAGTTCCTCGTGTTTTCGCTTCCCCCCAATCTTCTCCAATATATTGCTTACGCATTTCGGGATTGGCTTCAAAACCACCACAGCCTAACACAACGGCTTTAGCATACAAATCTTGCTCTCCATCTTTGGTCGCACATTTTACCCCTACTACTTTATTTTCCTCAACCAGCAAAGAAATTGCTGCAGTTTCATAATGTATTTCACCACCTAATCTCTTGAATTCTTTTAATTCCGCATCGACTAAACCCACTCCCTCTCCTTCTGCTTCTAGTGTCAATCCTCCCCAAAATATAAATCGCCCATCTTTCTCAAATGTTTGTCGAGAATAGATCGGATCAAACTTAATATTATGAGCAGACAACCACTTCATAGTGTCATAACTCTCATTGATTAAGGTTTGCTGATAAATGCTTAAGGGCTTTCCTTCATTAAATCCAAATAGATCTTCTTGAAATTTTCCTTTGGTGTAACTACCAAATTCCGTCAAGGCTATTTTTTTATCAGTTGGATTTTTTAATAAAGGTAAAATATCTTTGTCGTCATTGTATACAAATCGCATGGCCCCTGCGGTATAGCGACTATTTCCGCCCATTTCAGCCTCGTTCGCTTTTTCAATAATTAATACTTTTGCGCCTTTTTCTAAAGCCGCTATGGCTGCACACAAGGCAGCATTTCCACTTCCTACTACAATGACATCTGGAACTATCATGAATTGAGTACAATTTAAAAAAAAGGAAGAGTATTCTAAAGATACTCTTCCTTATATACAAACGTTTAAAGTTGATTAATGAAAATATTTTATCAGAGAAGTTGTTTAAAAATGAATTGATGCATTATTTGCAAGTCATTGATTCCTAGGATCTTCAGCTTTTTTGATTCCCGTAGCTAAGGCTACGAAAATAAAAAAGAGCTTCGCCCTAGAAACCAAGCACTTACAACTAATTGC
>CALJIY010000493.1 GCA_937973945.1 uncultured Saprospiraceae bacterium
ATGCCAATGGCGGTGCGGCCATCGATTTGTTTGACGGTTTTAGTGCCAACGGCATAGACCTGAATGACATCGGCGACGGCGACAGCGGTGGTAATAACAGGCAAAACTGGGCGGTACTGGGGCTTTACCTATATTTCGAAAAGGACATGTTCCTATCATAGGAGAGTGGTTTGCTCACCCTTTGCTAAAATTAGCAGGTTCTACCAAACCAGGAGATGCAGCCTATGAAGAAATTTCCTATCCCATAGCCCATCGGGTATTACATAAATGCGATGCGGTTCTACGAATAGAAGGGGCTTCAAATGGGGCGGATATAGAAACTGCAAAGGCGAAAGAGATGGGCTTGAAAATTTATTATCGATTAGAGGATATTCCTGATGCTGAATAGTTGCGTGAAAAGTCATAAATGAACGATAGCGTATAAAATAAAAACGGCTAAGAAAATTAAATTTCCCTAGCCGTTTTTATTTTTTCAAAAGCCTTATTCCTTAACTCCTCCCTCCATCCAACTCATCTTGCCATTTCTTCAATTCTTCCATTTTCCCCTCAGCCGCCATACCCGCTTGTCTTGACCAAGTAGAAGGATCATGCATTCTATATCTAGGTCCAGCCTCATCTAAGATTTCTTTTAAAACAGAGGTATCGGTTCTTGATAAAGCTAACCACGTATTAATACCAGCAGCATTTAATAAGCCTTCTATTTTTGGACCTATTCCTTCAACTATTTTTAAATCATCTTTCCTAGGATTCTGCTCAATTAAGTAGACAATAGAATCATCTAATTCCGAAATAGAAGGATAAGACGGACTGCTTGCATAAATCTCTCCATCTTCTCCATAAAAATGGAAGTAGTAATTTCCATCTGTATTAGCAAATTTTTGGTAACTATTAGTTAGGTAGAGCGTTTTTTGTAAATATTTGAACGCATTTTTCCTTACTTTTTTAGTAGCGAATCCGTCACTGAAAAGAAGAATATTACCGTTTGGATTTGCTATGGCATAGTAAAATAAATCATCTGTACCTTTCCAAAAGTAGTATTTGCATTCTGCTAAAACACCTACTTGTTCATACTCAATATTATTAATATGCGCAGCACTTGCTAGTCCAAATAATTGATAGGATAAAGAAGAAAATCCATAATCAACTGTACTGATATCTGATGCTATACTTTCACTAATATCACTAGATACATTTCCTTTGACTGAATGATTCTCCTCTTGTCCATTTTCTATTGCTATTCCATTTTCTTCTGGACTTACTATATTCAATACTTCTGTAGGCACTTCTCTAATCACTTCTATTTCTTTAATCACCTCGACAGGTACTTCTTTAATCACTTCTATTTCTTTGATTACCTCCACTTCCTTAATGACTTCGACAGGTATTTCTTTAATCACTTCTATTTCTTTGATTACCTCTATTTCTTTGATTACCTCTATTTCCTTGATGACTTCGACAGGTACTTCTTTGATTACTTCTATTTCTTTAGTAATCTCTATTTCCTTAATGACCTCGACAGGCACTTCTTTAATCACCTCCACTTCTTTGATGACTTCAACAGGAACCTCTTTAATCACCTCTATCTCTTTGATGACCTCTACTTCCTTGATGACTTCAACAGGTACTTCCTTAATCACTTCTATTTCTTTAATGACCTCCACTTCCTTAATCATATCAGTCGGCACTTCTTTGATCACATCTACCTCCTTAGTGACTTCTATAATTCTTTCTATTTCTTTGATGACTTCCACTTCTTTAATCACTTCAACGGGTACTTCTTTGATCACTTCTATTTCTTTGATGACCTCCACTTCTTTAATCACTTCAACAGGCACTTCTTTGATCACATCTACCTCCTTAGTGACCTCTATAATTCTTTCTACCTCTTTGATCACTTCAACAGGTACTTCTTTGATGACCTCCACTTCTACAATTTTCTCTACTTCTTTGATCACTTCAACAGGTACTTCTTTGATGACCTCTAATTCTACAATTTTCTCTACTTCTTTGATCACTTCAACAGGCATTTCTTTGATGACCTCCACTTCTACAATTCTTTCTACCTCTTTAATCACTTCAACAGGCATTTCTTTGATGACCTCTACTTCTACAATTCTTTCTACCTCTTTGATCACTTCAACAGGTACTTCTTTGATGACCTCTATTTCTACAATTTTTTCTACTTCTTTGATCACTTCTATAGGTACTTCTTTAATGACCTCTACCTCTTTGATTACTTCCACAGGTACTTCCTTGATGACCTCAACTTCTACAATTTTTTCTATTTCTTTAATCACTTCAACAGGCACTTCTTTGATGACCTCCATTTTTCTAACGAATTCCACAGGTACTTCTACTTCTTTAATTACCTCTACAATTTTTTCTACCTCTTTGATCACTTCAACAGGCACTTCTTTGATGACCTCAACTTCTACAATTTTTTCCACTTCTTTAATGACTTCTATAGGTACCTCTTTAATGACCTCTACTTCCTTGATGACTTCCACAGGTACTTCCTTGATGACCTCTACTTCTTTAATCACTTCCATAGGTACTTCCTTGATGACCTCCACTTCCTTAATCACTTCAACAGGCACTTCTTTGATGACTTCTACCTCTTTAGTGACTTCTACTTCCTTTATTACTTCTACGGGTACTTCTTTAATGACCTCTACTTCCTTTATTACTTCTACGGGTACTTCTTTAATGACCTCTACAATTTTTTCTACTTCCTTTATTACTTCAACAGGCACTTCTTTGATGACTTCTACTTCTTTAATGACCTCTACCTCTTTTATCTTTTGAAATCCAGTGCTAGCAGCTGCACCAGCAACACCAGCTGCTAAGGTCTGACCTATTAAGGTGTTTTTAGAATTTTCTGTATTTGTACTACTACTTTGTGTGTTTACCTCCACTACGGTATCAGCGCTCTTAACAGATCCAATCTTCGAATTTTGTTTCAATCTGTTATATTGTTCTTCTAATGTTTGGTATTTATTAGAAAGTCCCATAAAAGTAGAAGAAGCTCTTACTTCTGAAGGTTCAAGTGCTTTTTGTTGTCGGAGATACCATCCGATTAAGCCACCGATTATTGCGGCAATAGAACTTAATAATGCTTGTATAAGAAAACAGCTCATATTATTGATTTTAAATCTTGTTCCTAAATTAATTAAAAACAAGTCTATTATTTATTTTAATGTTATTTCGACTCTTCTATTTTTTGCCCTTCCTTCGTCCGTATCATTAGAGGCGACAGGTTGCTCTGCCCCTGCTGCTTTAGCCTGGACTTGGTTCATGTCAATGCCATTACCAATTAAGTAATTTCTGACAAATTGAGATCGTTTTCTACTAATATATCTATTGATATTCCAGTCCCCTTCATTATCTGTATGTCCTGTTGCCAAAACAATTCCATCTGGATTTTTATTTAAGTAGTCTATTAGATCCGTTAAGTATTGACGTTGTTCCGTATCCAATTCTAATTTCTTTGCATTTGAGTCAAAATAAAGCGTAATAGTATTACCTCTTAATTTCTCTTCTAAAGAACTTAGACTTAGGTCGTCATCAGTATTTGTATTTTCAAAGCCGAATACGATGGCATTGTCAAATACATCATCTGTCTTACTAATTGCTTCTACTAAATCATCTTTAATGAGCAGTTGTCTTTCAGGTACCTTATAATCAAGTAAAACATTTTTTATTTGATTCGCCCTAGCTAAACCAATACTTGATAAAATAGAAGTGTTTTCTTCATCTGCTTGGTAACGCCCTGTTATGGAAACCGTTCTATCCGGATGCGTTATCAAATAATTGGCTAAATCCTCATGGAACGTAGATAAGTTATCCGAAAGCGGTAAAAAGTTGAATGTAGAAGGAGCGAAGTATAAATTTTCATTTGCATTCAAATTTAATTCATTCGTCGCATCTATAGCTCCTAACCCTGTCGTATTCGCTAGAATGGCAACAGGCTCGGCTGTAGTTGCAGCAGCAGCGGCAGCAGCCGTAGATTCAACTGGTGCGGCAGCAGCTCCCAGACAGCAAGTGCGGGAATAAAAGAGAGAAGAGCCGAGTATGTAAACGACTAAGATCCCTATTAATAAAGGAAGTGGTTGTTTCATTTTATACAATCAATTAGATGAAGTTGTTTAAGAATAAGTACGTGGACACAATTATCTTTAGTCTATAATGGTTTCTTTTTCCGCTATTTTTCATTATAATTTTATTCAATAGCTAAGGCTATTAAAGAAAATTCTAAGAAAAACTATCAAAAAAATAACCTCATTCTATTTCTAAATTTAATTATGTCCAAGTACTTAAATAATAGATTCATTTATTTTTAAACTACTTCAATATTTAAGTTATAGACTGCTTGGCGGCGGAGCTACCAAGCTAATTGGTCCTATTTAAAGTAGAACTAATAGCTATTTTTCAGTTAGAATAAACCGTACTAGACGTAAATGTTGTGTGAAAATAATAAAAATTATTTATGTCTAGAAAGCTATATCTGTGTTTATCAATCAGTTAGGAATAAAATAGCAAAAAATGTAGGTAATTTTTTGTCAGAGATGGTATTATAAATAAAGAGTAGCAAGCTAATATTACTCGATAATTATTTCGTTCTTTGTGTTTTAAGTAACGATGAAAGAATAAGTCCGAAGTGTGGGGGAGATTATTTTATTCTCAGTTTTCTTTTAAAAATCTTTGCATAGCTGGGCTAGGGAAATATTTTTAAGAGGAAAATGAGGGTAAAAGAAGCCGTCCAAACGATGGAGTTGTTTTTTTATCGTTACTTGAATAGGAAATTAACAGATAGGAGTGAATAAGAGATGGAGATTTACTTCATATTGAGTAAATAAATATTAGCACAAATTAAATAAAAATGATAATACAAGCAAATTTTATCTATGAATAAAAATAATTTATCACTTGTTTTAGAAGTTGTCTGGTGGATTTTTACGCTTTTATTAGTAGTGGGAGTATTATACCCAATATACACAAAGGCTAATGCGTCCTATCCGTTTTACACGAGTACCACGCTATTTATAGTAGTTTTTGTTACCTTTACAAGGTATATTTTCCTCCTGAAATATACTTTTTTGGCCCATTTAGAGAAGCTTAAATTAGCTATTATTCTATTCAGTGCGATCACTATTTTTTTATTGATTAATGAACTGAATTTTTTTCAAACGTATTTGGATGAAAAAGGTCTTGGTAGTTTTTTAAGCCACTTATCTCTTCCTGCGCAAGATAGCTTGGGCGCTTACATCCGTAATGTGATGCTTTTTTTTGGGGCAGGTAGTATTATTGCTGCCATTGTATTGCCTTTAAGATTAGTCGTTTCTATTTGGTTGGGTCGGAATAGGGGAAGGGTTTGATTTGAATGGAAAATTGAGATACAATTCGTTTTTAGGCAATGAAATCTGTTTTCATTCTCAATTCTCCATTTTAAATTCTCAATTAATTATTTCTAAACATGGAGCTTACTAAGGCAAAAGCGGCACTAAAAAAATATTTTGGCTATGATTCCTTTCGACCAATGCAGGAAGAAATTATAAGCACGATTTACAAAGGAGAAGATGCATTGGTATTGATGCCAACAGGGGGAGGGAAATCTATTTGTTTCCAAATTCCTGCGGTCACGATGGAAGGTGTAGCAGTAGTGGTATCCCCCTTAATATCCTTGATGAAAGATCAAGTGGAGAGTTTACGAGTCAATGGAATTAGTGCTTCTTATTTGAATAGTTCTTTAAGTACAGAAGAACAAAGACAGGTTGAAGACGATCTATATAATGGACAGTTGAATTTAATTTATGTCTCTCCAGAAAAATTAGTTTCTCAAAATTTTCTCTCCTTATTAAAGACGATCAAGATTTGTTTATTTGCTATAGATGAGGCGCACTGTATTTCTGCCTGGGGGCATGACTTTCGGCCAGAGTATACACAAATGAAGTTTATTAAGCCTCAGTTTCCTACCATCCCTATCGTAGCGCTTACGGCTACCGCAGATAGAGCTACTCGAAAGGATATTTGTTTGCAATTAAATCAGCATAATCCTAAAATATTTCTAGATTCTTTTGATCGACCTAATCTTAGTTTGTCTGTAAAACCTGGGCAAAAACGCTTTGAGCAGATTGTTGACTTTATAGCCAAGCATCCTAATCAATCAGGGATTATCTATTGTCTGAGTCGAAAAAGTACAGAGAATCTTGCAGAAAAATTAGAAAAGAAGGGCATCACTGCTGGAGCCTATCATGCAGGCTTGTCAAGTGCAGAAAGGTCTAGTATCCAAGAGGATTTTATCAATGACACCTTACCAATTGTTTGTGCTACCGTGGCTTTTGGAATGGGCATAGATAAATCTAATGTTCGATGGGTGATACATTACAACATGCCCAAAAATATAGAAGGCTTTTATCAAGAAATTGGACGGGCAGGTAGAGATGGGACTTCGGCAGATACTTTATTATTCTATTCTTATCAAGATGTGATGGTCTTGCGGGATATATTGACCAAGAATGAAAGTGATCAGAATGAATTGAAATTGGCTAAGCTAGAACGGATGAAGCAATATGCGGAATCTTTAGTTTGTAGAAGACAATTATTACTAGCCTATTTTAGTGAACAAGCGACTGGACAATGTGGAAATTGTGATGTATGCAAAAATCCACCTGAACATTTTGATGGTACTTTGATTGCTCAAAAGGCTTTATCCGCAGTTGCTCGATTAAAAGAACAAGTGGGCAGTACCCTGCTCATTGATGTATTGAGAGGGTCTGGACGAAAGGAAATTATGCAACGCGGCTATCAAAATATAAAAACCTATGGGGCAGGTAGAGACTTACCTATCCGAGACTGGCAATATTATCTGATGCAGTTAACGAATCAAGGTTTAATAGAAGTGGCTTATGATGAAAATGGGGCATTAAAACTAACAGAATCTAGTAAGGCGGTCTTATTCGATGGTCAGAAGATTCAACTCGTCAAAATGCAAGTGGCGGATAAAAGAGCAGAGCGAGAAAAAGCGAAAGCGAAGACCAAGACGAAAAGAGAAAGAGTCAGAGATGATCTTTTTGAACGCCTACGCCAATTGAGAAGAGAGCTGGCTCGTAAGGAAGGGATTCCGCCTTATGTTGTTTTTTCTGATAAAACTTTAGAGGAAATGGCCGCGAAACGCCCGCTACTCGACGCGGATATGATGGAGGTTTCTGGGGTAGGAGAGAAGAAGCTTAAGCGCTATGGAAATCTCTTCATGGATCAAATCTTACAATATATTAAAGAGCAGCAAAAAGTAGGGGTAAAAATACAAGGCTCTACGCATGTGATTACCTACGATTTATATAAACAAGG
>CALJIY010000494.1 GCA_937973945.1 uncultured Saprospiraceae bacterium
ATCCACTTGAATGCGATTCGTGCAGGTCTAGTTGAAGAGGCACATCATTATTTATATGCCAGTGCATCTAATTATTATAATGGACATGGGTTACTTCAGGTAAATATAATTGATTTTGGAATTACGGATTTTTATGTTCCAGTAGGATGATATGGCTAATTATGTTGTTTGGTTTTAGGCTTTGTGGAAGGCTTGATATACGGGTTTAAGTTACAAACTTAAACCATCGACTCTGCGAGGATCTTAAACTACGGAGATACCAAAATATTTAATCTATGTCTTTTGAAGATTTTATATAGCCATAAAAAAAGGGCTTGCAAGTATTACCTGCAAGCCCTTTTTTAGAAGCTATTTAGCTTTTACCAACAATTACTGCTGATACTCCACTTTTACTTTCTCTCCAATCCAACAGCCAACAGTAGCGGTTTTTCCACCTTGCATACTTCTCATAAATACATCTTCCTTTGTAGGAATAGATTTTTTATAAGTACCAATTTTCTTGTTTGCTTCGTCAGAAACAGATGGATCTACAGATTTTCCTTTTCTGTATTTAGCAATGGCAGCTAATACTGCTAGGCCTCTAGAGTAGCCATCCTTACCACAAGTTCTACTAGCTTTTGCATATAAGTCACCAATCAACATATATGGTCTACCAGAAGAAGGATTGGCAGCAGCTGCTTTAAGCGCTGTAGATCTAGCCTTACTATACTGATTTAATTTTCTACCTTGGATAGAAGCAATACGGAAAAGAATATCTCCTTTCTTAGCTTGGTCTGTTTCAGAAGCTAATGCTTCTTCATACTTCGCTACCGCACCATTGAAGTCGCCTGCATCGTAAGCTTTCTTTGCCATAAATGCTGGATTACTAGCTTCAAATTCTGCTTGTCTAGCAGCATTTTCAGAAGCAGCATACTTTGCCCATTTCTTTTCTACCTCATCCAATAAAGGAACACCAGCTTGGCAACCTTGCTTCTTCAAAGTAGTAATCGTTTCTCTTAAAACTTCTTTGTCGTCTGGATTCGCTTCATATGCAGGACGTACCTTTTCTACGAAGTATTCACAGTCAAAAATATTTCTTTCTATCTGTGCAAACTCTCCTTCAATAGAAGCTTTTGTTTGTACATAATAGTCTTTATACTTTTCGTTATTAGCGATATTGTGATCAACAATTCTTCCCAATTCCGCATGAATTGCTCTCGCTTCTTCCTTCGTCATTTGCTCATCAATAAACTGACGAACGGCGATAAAAGCATAAGGATATAAAACAGTATATTCCGTATTCAATCCTCCTTTTTCTACAGCCGTAGCTAAAGTTTTAATGTTATCAACATATGGCGTTCTAAGATCATAAAATTGATCGAATGCTTTTCTACCTAAATGAAAGGCGATTCGGTCTTCTGTTTTGATCTTTCCTAATTTGATAGCACCGCTTTCTAAACAAGCAACTGCACCATCATATAAGGCTACAATTTGCTCTTTTAAAGCAGCTTGCTCTGCCTCATCTGTAGAAGCCTTTAATTTGTGCTTTAAGATTTTTACACCATCTGTATAGTGTACATCTCTAGCGCCGTCAGCTGCTGGAGCTAATTCGAAAACTTTTTTCCAGTCTTCATAGGCTGCATCAAATTGTTTTTGCTTTACATTGTCTCTATATAATACATGCGCAGTCTCTGCCGCTTCTGCATCAGAAGATTCTGTAAATTTTTCACACTGTGCATAGGATACATTGGTCAAGAATAGTCCAACTGCCATCAACAGTGCGACTGATAAGAATTTTTCTAATCGCTTCATAATTTGTTTGAATTTTTATTAACAAACGAGATTTTTCAGAAGTTAAAACCCGCATCTGATTGTCCGTTTTTATTAGGACGTAGAATCAGTCATGTGGTCTCGCTTTTAACTTTTAGTTAAATCTTCGCTTGAAGAACCAAGAATTATCATTTAATGTAAATCCTACAATCATTCGACCATAGGTTTCTTTTATAGCGGTATTTGCTCCGTTTTGACCTATTTCAAAAGCAAGATTCACAAAAGATACTTGCTGTCTTGCTAAAGTTAGTGGTAAACCAAATCCTAGTGTTGCTCCTACTTGATTAATTTGCTCGCCGTCAATACTTCTAGGATCTCTACCATAAAAAGCTCCCACTCTAAACCGTACTCGTTTCAAAAAACTATTATAAGAGGCATAGTTTGGAATATATTCTCCTCCAAATGATACTCTCCAGGTATCTAATAGATCTTCTGGATTAGCGTCATTTTCGTAACCACTCCAAGCAGAAAAATCGTAATTAATTCCAAGCTGTAATTTATTGCTCTGTGTATAAATTATTCCTGCGCCAAATGCTGCTGGCAAAGTCGCACTGCCTCTAACATTCGAGGTATTCAGGATCGTATCCTGAGGAATAATATATGCTCGATTAAACCGCTCATAAAATTGAGAAGTATTGGTATCGATATTATGCCCTGAATGTCCTGTTACACCAATAGTCACCCTCTTTTGAAATCTAGGATCTTCTGTTTTAATTAAAAAATCGTATTGCGCACCGGCATTCCAAGTGACTCCTTTAATGTTAATATTATCATTAAATCGATTTTCATAGCCAGATGTTACCTCATTTAAACTAATTACCCGAGCGTTTTCTAATCGTCCGAATAAATAACCTAAATTAATTCCTCCAGAAAATTGGTTGTATTTAACGCCATTTGCCCATTGGAGTTGGTAGGTGCCGCCCGTTCCTCTGAATCGGGTAATGACTTCTCCTACATTTTCTAAATCACTGATTGTCTCCAGATCATATCCTACTAAAGAATAAGGTTGAAGGGTGAAACCCATTCCCCATTTTAGGGGTTTGATTTCTCTATCTAGCACTTGATTCACTGGATTTAACATCGGGAATCCAAGGGAAATATAACTTAGATTTCCGCTCCAGTTACTATTGGTACTATTTCGATCTTCCCAGTTAGAATTTTGTGCATATAAACCAATATCAAAAGCAGTTACTGTCAAATGCCCAAAAGAAGCTGGGTTCTGAAAGTTCAGATGATAATAATCATGATAGGCATTTGTGAATCCAGTAGTTTGTGAAACAGCAAACCGTTGATCTAACAAATCCCCTAATCCGAAACGGGAATATGGAGAATTGGTTTTGGGCTGTGCAAAAACCGTTGTGCTTATTAAAAGCGCAAAAAAGGTAAAAATTAAACTACGCGAGAATCTCGACATTATGCTTTAATATTTTGTTTAGCCCAACCAGGACTAAATTAGGATTCGCAAATATCTTAGATTTCAAGCGTTTAGCAAAATATTCACCGTCTCCACCTGTTAAGATTGTGTTAATCACGTCATATTCCTGACTAAAATACTGAATCCAGCCATCCATTTCCAACGTTGTGCCTAAAGAACCTCCCGTCACTAGGGCTGATATCGTATCTTTTCCTATATCTGGAGATCGCTTTTTGTCCACTAATGGCAATTTAGCAGTAAAATGATGCATCGCTTTCCAACGCATTCTCATTCCTGGCACTATGTTGCCTCCTAAGAAATTGCCCGCCGCATCGATGATATCATAGGTGATACAAGTGCCCGCATCAATAACCAAGGAACTTTCTCCTGGAAATAGGTGATAAGCACCCACCACCGCTGCTAATCGATCTTTCCCTAAGGTTTTCGGCGTTCGATACTTATTTTGGATAGGCAATGGCGTATTGGCGTCCAATCGAGTATAAAATCGAGTCTTTAGTATCTTTTCAAAATTTGGATCTACTGTCTTTACAGTAGAACAGATGATATTTTCGACCTTTTGGTTGTCTAGTAGAGCTGTTAATGTATCTAAATCCGTTGATTCCCAATACATTTTCTTGCGAAGTCGCCCATTTTTGAAAAAACCAAATTTGGTTCGTGTATTTCCTATATCAATTGCTAAATTCAATATGATTTGAGATTGGCCCTTTTATTTTGATGCAAAAATATCCTCGTTAGGGAGTAGGTAATAAGTAAAGTACCCGTTATGGCGTAGTCATTTTTTTGTCTAAGGAATTCAAAAAATAGAAGCATAGCTGGGCTACGGTTCTATTTTTGGGGTTTCTTAGACAGAAAAAGAACAAGTCAGAATGGGTAGGTTATTTTTTTCCTATTCCCTTTATACAAAAAACGAGAATTTTGATCTTAATGTGTCTTAATGAAAGATTAAGGGTTCGTTAAATGAATATTTTCAGCGTGAACAAGATGCTGTCAACAAAAGAAGAAAAAGTCGCTTCCTAATTTTCCACTTTTTGCCAGTCGCTTAGCGATGTCAGCTTGTGCCTCCTCATTAGCCACCGCAACAATATAATGAGCTTGGGTCAACTGATCCAAATATTTTTCCCCCTTCAATATATGCCCATAAATATTATGGCCTATTTTATTGGAATTATTGCAAATCCAATAGAATTGGATATTTTTTTCTGTTAGGGATTGAGCAATCCATTTGCCTTTTTTGCCAGCCCCCCAAAGGACCAGTGGACGATCTTTTTGATAATCTAATTGTAAGAAGTACTCCATTTTCATAGATAAAAAGCGATTATCTGCATAGTTAGGATCATTTCTGGAAGTCCGTTCTGGATAATCTCGCCAATAGTGCAAGACTTTATTGCTAGGAATTACCGTCAATCCATATTGATAAAACCGAAAAAACAAATCGTAGTCTTCTGGATAGCGGTCGGGACGAAAAGCATCGCAAGCCGCTAAATCTTCCCGATGAACCATCCAACAGGGAGATGGAATGGCACATTCTTTATATCGCTCTTGGTAATTTGTGCCTTTACTCGTCAAGCCATTCAACCAATTTTCATATCGTCGATACCCATCTCCAATTCCTAACTCAGAGAAATACTGTACTTGTCCAACCGCTATATGCTGCCTCCCTTTTGCCATTAAAGCTTGCTGCATTGTTGCTAGTTTATCAGGGCTCATCTGATCATCGGAATCCATTCTGGTAATAAGTCTTCCATTACTTTTCTGAAAGGCTAAGCGTAAGGCAGCTATGATACCTGTTTCCGTATTATCGAATACTTTGATACGTTGGTCGTGCTGCGCATAGTTTAGTAGAATATTTTTGCTACTATCGGTAGAATGATCGTTTATTGCTATTAATTCCCAGTTTGGGATGCTTTGGGTTACTATACTATCCAAACAGGCAGGCAGGTACTGTGCTGTATTTTTGACGGGCATCAGAATGGATAGTAAAGGAGACATGTAGTTTAGTATTGATTTTGAAAACTAATTAGTTGGACAAATAAAGCACGCAATTAGAATTTTATCTAAACACATAGGCCCATCACGGCAAAGCCGTAAATTTATTTTGAACCACAAAAGAAACAAAAGGCACAAAAGGAATTCACGAATGACTTTTGTTCCCTTTTGTGCCTCAATAAATAGGATGTGACTAAAAACTTTGTTTTTTCTACAAACTTCTGTAAGTATGTATTACATAGGTCACATAGACATTCTGCTATGTGACCTATGTGCCTATGTGTTTAAAATCAGTCCTAGCTAAATAAATAAGCCACAAAATTAACTAATCCAATTGGATCATGAAAAAGATCAAAAATACATGGGGACAGATACAGGAGAAATACACCAATTTTGATTTGGTAGCAAAATATTTTCTAGCTAAACCAGATCAAAAAAACGAAGATACGATTGACGAACGAACCAGAAAGATCTAGACTTTCAAGCGTTTTTTTAATTTCTAGATCGTACCACGTCAGATATAGGTCAGCAATATTTGTATAATCAATTGAGGACTTTAAAAAGACCAAAAGCATCTTTAACTGAATTAGAACAAAAAATTGAGTTCTATACCAACAAGCAACAAAAAAGGAAGCGTATTCAAGAAGTATTAGTTGCTTTATCTAAAGGAGATGATTATTATTTTCCATTTCTAATATATGGTGTTTTGCCAATAAAATGGCGCTTTTTCTGGGTCGTACAAATTATTCAATTATTAGTTTGGGTAGCTATATTAGCTGGAATATTTTTAAACCCTGTATTTTTTTTAGGTGTAGCTGCGCTATTTTGTGTGAATGTAGGGCTTCATTATTGGCATAAGAATCGGATTGGTAGTTTTGGGAAGGTCTTTACCCGATTAACGGTATTAACAAAAACATCAAGAGCTATATTAAAGGATAGCCATCTATCCATCGAAAAAAAGAAGCTTTTAGAAAAAGATATTAAAGAAGTTGATACGATTACGAATAGATTAAATTGGTTAAAAACAGATCTATTACAAAATAATGATTTCCTGTCCATCGTCTGGTTCTTGATCGAGCTACTTAAGATCCTCAGTTTATCAGAAATTAGTACATTTCATGCAGTAGTAGATAAAATCGGGGCATCCAGAAAATCAATTGAACAATTATATTTATTTATTGGAGGAGTAGATATGGCTATTTCTATAGCTTCTTTACGAGCTGGCCTTCCTTATTATTGCCAAGCTACTTTTGTATCTACTCAAAAAGAGTTGAAGGTACAATCTTTGTATCATCCATTAATAGAGCATTGTGTAGCAAATGATCTGCATTTGAAAGGAAAGAGTTTATTACTCACAGGATCAAATATGTCAGGAAAATCGACCTTTATCAAGGCGATTAATCTCAATTTAATTGCTGCTCAGACATTGAATACTTCTTTCGCAAAAGAGTATACCGCGCCTATGCTCGCAATAGCTACTTCTATAGAAATTTCGGATGATATAAGCTCTGCTAAAAGCTACTATATGGAAGAGGTAGAAACAATCGGAAATTTAATTGCCTTATCTGATAAACCAGATAGCCAGTTTATTTTTACTATTGACGAGGTGTTTAAAGGTACGAATACAATAGAACGAATTAGTGCTGCTAAGGCTATTTTAAGTTTTCTCAATCAAAAGCAGCATCTTGTTTTAGTGTCTACGCATGATATAGAGTTAACGGAACTTTTAGATGAACAGTTCGACCTATATTATTTTCAAGAAAGCATAGAAAATCAAAGTTTATCCTTTGATTATACCTTGAAGCAAGGGGCCTTGAAAAAGAAAAATGCTATTGCTATTTTAGAGCTAGCTGGTTATCCTGATAAAGTAATTCATGAGGCAAAAATGATCGCTACTAAATTGGAAAAAGAAAAATTGTTATATAAAAGGGATACTTAAATAAATCCACCTCTCCGAACTAAAATATTTTTTCTAAATAGTAGTTTTACAGGAGCTATTCGTCCAAGCTTGGAGAAGATGGGCAACACTTCCAAAGTGTGGCCCACCTTTTCTTCCACAAGGGCGCTCCTTATTCTTAAAAAGGGGCGAGAGGAATACGGAATAATTACCTTTTTTCATTGATAAACAGTATATTAGACCTTATTGTAAACTACCTATCAAATCGAGAGAACACTTAGTGAAAAACTTAATTCCATATTTCATTCAAGAAAAGTATCAAGAAGGCCAACTTCATGGTAGTTGTCAGGCATATACTATGTTTGTTGATTTATCTGGGTTTACGTCTTTGACAGAAACTTTAATGAAGCGAGGGGTAGATGGTTCTGAGGTATTATCTATCATATTGAATAGAATATTCGATCCGATGGTTCGCTTAGTGTATCGTAGGGGCGGGTTTATTCCTTATTTTGCTGGGGATGCCTTTACGGCTATTTTTCCAAAGACGGAAGAAAACGAAGCTTGGGAAATTGTACATGCAGCACAGGAATTACGTAGTTTTTTTAATAAAAAAGAAGTTTGGAATACGAGGTATGGGAAGTTTAAAATAGGGGTTAAAATTGGCTTGTCTGTCGGGCAGGTTGAATGGGGCATTATCGGCGAGGAGTATAAAGCTTTTTATTTTAGGGGAGAAGCCATAGATAATTGTGCACAGAGTGAGCATGGGGCTTTGCAGCAGGAAATCATTATTGATACGCCCCTCTTTGAGCAGCTTTCTTTTATGAAGGATCATTTCCAATCCGCTGCTGTTAATTTTTATAAATTAGAGAAAGAATACCAACCAGATCAAGATATATCTTACCCAGAATTCAAAGCTCCCCCTTTATCTTCTAGTATTGCTCGGCAGTTTTTGCTAGACTCTGTGATCAAATTTAATCAACAAGGAGAATTTCGATCAGTCGTCACGGTATTTATATCTTTTAAAGGGGTAGAAGATCATGAAACACTCAATGAATTCGCGAGTATCGTCGTCAACCAATTTTATAAATTCTCTGGCTATTTTAAAGAAATAGACTTTGGGGATAAAGGAGGTGTGTTAGTAGGTTTTTTTGGGGCGCCAGTGAGTTTTGAAAATAATGCGGAACGAGCTTTAGAATTGGCAATGGCGATCATGCATGCGACTCAAAGATTACAACAACATGCTACGCTCCAATGTAAGATGGGGATTACCGCAGGCGTAGCCTACACGGGGATAGTAGGCGGCAAAGAGCGTTGCCAATATGCGGCTGTAGGAAATCAAGTGAACTTGGCGGCTAGATTAATGACCCAAGCAGATTGGGGTGAAATATTGGTCAATCAAGAAATTCAAAAAATTCGACAATTTAACTTTAAGCATAAAGGCGATATTCAATATAAAGGCATCCAAGGTGGCGTTCCTACCTACAGTCTAACGGGAAGAAATGTAGACGATCATCCAGATTATTTTGGAAAGATGATCGGTCGAGAAAAGGAATTAGTAGCCTTGCAGCATTTTGCTCAAGAGATATTTGACCAACAATCACCAGGCATTTCTTATATATATGGAGAGGCAGGTATTGGAAAAAGTCGGATCAGTTATGAGCTTAAAAAAGAATTGCAAAAGAACGCCAATGTGCATTGTTTTACTTGCCAGGCAGATCAAATTTTACAAAAGCCATTCAATCCTTTTGTTTATTTTTTGAATAACTATTTTGAGCAATCTCCAGAGAATAGCAAGTCAGATAATCGCCACTTTTTTGAAGATAAATTTCAGCAGCTATTAAACCGTATAAGTATAATAACACATAAGGATGCCCAAGAAATCTATTTAGAAATATCTAGAACCCGTTCTGTCTTAGCGGCACAAATAGGGATCAAATATCCAGATTCTTTATGGGAGCAATTGGATGCTAAAGGGAAATATCAAAATACGCTTTCTGCCATTATCACTTTATTTAAAGCAGAGAGTTTGATTCATCCAGTTTTGATTGAGCTGGAAGATGGACATTGGTTTGATGATAGTTCTATTGATTTAGTTAGTAAGCTAATTCGGCAAATTCCTAATTATCCCACTTGTATTTTGGTCACCTCCAGATATGCAGATGATGGTAGCAAACCAAGTATTGTCAGTACGGAAATTCAAGAAGAGGAAGCGATTAAGTATCATGAAATTGATTTAAATATACTTCATTCAGATGTCTTATTAGATCTGGCTACTTCCAGATTAGGAGGGACATTAAAAAAAGACTTCTTTGTTTTATTGGAACGACTGACGAACGGTAATCCTTTCTATGCAGAGCAGTTGCTAGAATATTTTTCTGAAAGTGACCTCTTAGTTAAAGTAAATGGACAATGGACTTTAAAAGATAAAAGTATCCGATTGTCTTCATCGATCAATTCTATTTTGATGGCTAGAATTGATCGTTTATCCGACTTGGTAAAAGAGACGGTAAAGGCGGCAGCTGTGATTGGACGAGAATTTGAAATCCCAGTTTTGACAGAGGTAATGAATACCCATCACTCTTTCGCTAAACTAAACAATAATAAAATAGGCTTATTAAAAGAACAAATTGTCACTGCAGAAAAAGGACAGATTTGGCGGTCCATGAATGAGTTGCGGTATATCTTCAAGCATTCTCTATTACGAGAAGCCGTTTATGATATGCAACTTCGAACTAGACTTAGGGAGGTACATTTTTCAATAGCTAAAGCTATTGAAAAAGTATACGCAGACAATTTAGAAGATAAATTCTTAGATCTTTCTTTTCATTATGAACAAGCTGATGAAAAAGAAAGAACTGTTTTTTATACCAAAAAAGCAGCTGTTATTGCACGTAAAACATTTCAAAATAAGTCGGCTTTACAGCTCTATAATAAATTAATTCATCTCTTAAATGACGATCCAGACCAGCAAGAGGAATTAATTAGTGCATTGCTCAGAAAAGCAGATATATTAGAATTGATCGGTAATTGGCAAGAATGTGAAGCTGTTTTAACGGATGCGCTAAAAAAGGCTAAAGCCTTAAATCATGATGGACAATTAGGTAAGACTCATAATAGTTTTGGACACTTATTAGTACTGACAGGACAGTATACAAAAGCTAAAAATCATCTAAAAAGAGCGATTGTACACTTTGAAGCTACTGGGGATGAATATGGCTTGTTAAAAGCATATGGTAATTTAGGAAATCAATATTTTAGACAAGGTCAGTACCGAAAAGCAGAAGAGTATTTTATTAAGAGTATTGAATTAAGTAAACAATTCAAATCTAGTTATGCCACTGCTCAAATTGTTGCTAATTTAGGCTTGACCTATATGAATTTGGGAGACTTTGATGCAGGCATTCGATATCAAAAAGCACAACTTGCTATCTGTGAAGAAAGAAAAGACAAACCAGGAATGGCTACTTTGTCGACTAATTTAGGGATTGTCTATTTCGAAAAAGGAGCCTACGATGCAGCCTTAGCTTGTTATCAACAAGGATTAGAATTAAGTCAAGAATTAGGAAACAAGCAATTGATTGCTATTACGATTGGCTGTATTGGAAGTGTGCATGAACGAAAAGGAGAGTATGAAAAAGCGATGTATAACTTTGAAAAAGATTTAGAGATAGCAGAAGAATTAGGAGATAAACAAGGGATCGCTATCACGCTTGGTCTTATTGGCCAGTTGCATACGGTCAAAGGAGAATTTGATAAAGCGATACAATTTTTAGAGCGACAATTGGCTATTTGTCGAGAACTCAATTATCAAAAAGGGATTGCGAAAGCGGTCAATACATTAGGAGATATTTACCACCATAAAACACAATCGGATATTTCTATTAAATATTACGACTTAGCTATTGAGGTAGCTAGAAAAATAGATAATAGATTAGTATTAGGAGAGAGTTTGGCAGAAAAAGGAAATCCCTTATTGGCTCAAGGAAAGGTAGAAGAAGCACAGGCCACTCAAAAAGAGGCACTCAAAATAGCTAAACAATTAGGTAATCCTAATTTGCTTTTTGAAGTACATATTTTAGGCGTTCGCGTAACTGCAACCAAAGACAAAAAAGAAGCTGCTTTTATTCTAAAGGAACTATTACTTGATGTTGATGCGCCTATACAGAAAGCTGCTTTATTCTATGAACTCTATAAAATAGAGAAGAATAACGAATATAAACAAAATGCCTTGGAGCTATATCAGAAACTATATAATGAAACACCCCAATTTATTTTTAAGCAACGCATACAACATTTGATTTTAGGACGTTAATACTTTGGGATTACCCAATATGATTTCTACACATAAAATACTTATTAATTTGGCAAAGAATATCAACCTTTCCCGATTCCCTAACGTTGTTACTTATAATATTTTATTTTTTCTACTATTTTGTATAGCTTGTGCGAATGCACCTGTAGAAAAAAATCAAAACCCTCAAGCAACAGCTACTGTGACTGATCCATTGGATTCTATAGATACGCAAATACTTACCAACTTTCCATATACCTTGGATAAGCCTGATAAAGAATTTAAATTACCTAATAAGCTAAAAGAAATATCTGGTTTAGGTATGGATTCTACTGGAACGTATTTATATGCGGTACAAGATGAAGAAGGAGATATCTTTGTAATAGACAAAGAAACAGGTAAGGTCAAAGATCAAATAAAATTTCATAAAGAAGGAGATTACGAAGGGATCGAATTTGCGAATGATCTAATGTATGTTGTTAAAAGTACAGGGACGCTTTATGAAGTCCGGGACCTGGGGAAACCAACTCAAAAAAGAACCAAGCATAAATTTAATTTTTCAAAATCTAGTGATGTAGAAGGACTAGGATATGATCCTGTTACAAACAGCTTATTATTAAGCTGTAAAGGGAAGGCGATGAAAGGAGAAGAGGCTGTTTTTAAGAAAGGGGTATATGAAGTGCAGTTGGATTCTATGACAATGGATACCATTCCAAAATACACGATTAATCTGGAAGATGTAAAGGTTTTTTTGAAAACAAATACGGCTATGGAATATTTTGATAAGTTAATGAAAGTATTCAGCCCTGAGGAAGAATTTATATTTGGCCCATCTGGCTTGGCCATTCATCCCATTACTCAAGAGATTTATATTATTTCTGCAGTTGGGAATGTTATGGTCGTACTTAACAGAAGTAATGAGATTGTACACATTCAAAAGCTACGAAAAAAGGTACATGCACAACCAGAAGGTATTGTATTTGATCAGGATGGAACCTTGTATATTTCTAATGAGGGAAAAGAGGGGAAAGGAGCTATTGCTGTGTTTGGGTATAAGGGGTAGGGAGCTGTTTGAGGAAATCATACATCAGATATCTTACATCATAAATCATATATCCACCTAGCTTTACGTAACAGATATATGATTTATGATGTAAGAATTAAAATTTATGATTTTTGCTGCGCTCCCAGCAAACGTTTGTTCACACTAGCGCAAGGTTGTACCTTGTGCCTCCTATCAAAGAAGGTTTTATCTTCCCCTTCCACTAAAAATCAAAAACCAACAAGCGATCATTATTTCGAGCAACTAATATACTGTTCTTATCCCCAACTTGAATCGTTGCTATATCTCTAATCTCTCCTTTTACAAAGAAACCAGAATCTTTGGCGGGTACAGAAATAAAGTTTCCATTTCCATTTCCTTTAAGAAAAAGACCATAGCTACCATCGTATATCCCTACCTCTGGCTTAGATCGATAAAAATTTCCGCCAAGTAATAAATCAAGCTGTCCATCCTTATCAAAATCTTCTAAGGAAATAGCATGTACAGGGGCATACTGTGCGGCTATAGGTAAACTTAGTAGTTCAAAGGTCCCATCTCCATTGTTGATAGCTATACTACTCTCCATCCTATAAACGGTAGATTTTGCAGCAGTCCGTATTTTTTTTTCAGAGAATATATCGCTTACTTTTTGTTCTTTATAATTCTCATAGCGTAAATATTTCTTTTTCAAACTAGGCAGTTGCATCACCAAATCGTGGCGTAAAGCAAGTGGATAAGATACTTCCCCATTATACATGGATAGAATTTGCTCCGCCGATTTGTTGCCATCAAAATCATTGACCAATAAATTCATTGGCTGCGACTTAGAAGCTTTGAATCTGGAATTCAATCCGTGATTGCCAATGACCAAATCTATATCTCCGTCGCTATCTATATCCTTTGCTTTGATGCAATTCCATAAGCCATTGCTTTCTGATAATCCTGCTTGTTGCGTGCGCTTCGTAAAAAGACCTTTATGATTTTCAAAAACAGAAATAGGCATCCATTCTCCAACCACAATTAAATCTTCATCTCCATCTTGATCGTAATCTATCCATACGGCATCTGTTATTAAACCAAGATTCTGTAAGTCTTTTGCTTTTTGTGCTGTGCTGTTGGTGAATTTTCCAGTACCATCGTTTTCTAATAAATAACCATTCACAGGTACGCCATATACACCAGGTTTTAGTCGTACCCCCACAAATAAATCTTGATCTCCATCTTGGTCAAAGTCTGCTGCTCGAACGCAGGCCGTACTTTCTAATTTAAAGGAAGGGAGAATTTGTGGAGACTTTTCAAAATTCCCTATACCATCGTTGATAAATAAATGATCGATTAATTCATTCGATAAACCAGTAAATTCATTGCTCCCTCTAGCAACATATAAATCCAAATCACCATCGCCATCTGCATCAAAAAAGGTGGCATCAGTGTCTTCTGCATACAGGTGATTTTTCCAGACAGCCACATTGGTTTTTATAAATTGTCCATCTGTTTGCTGAACAAATAATGCGGCCGCTTGTCCTTTTGCCCCACCAATAAAAACATCTGCTAAGTCATCTCCATTGACATCGCCTGTGCATAGCTTTGGACCATCTGCAGATACCATTTGAAAGAGCAATCTGTTTTTGTTGAAATCGCTAAATTTATTTTCTTTATGCTGATAGGTGATTGGAGACTTGGGAGAATGTTGGAAAATGGTTTTTACGGTTGTATTTGTAGTAACTGTATTTTCGTTGGTAGCCTCCGTTTGGTTTAATTGTAAAGTTTGGTTACTTGGAACATTACTAAGTGTGGTGATAGTTTCGTCTGGCCACTGAACGACTACCTTATCTATTTGCTGAATGTCACCTAAGCCAAAAATTAATTTATGATCGACAGAAGATTGGAAGCCTTTGCTAGTGACTAACTCTTGATAAAATAGTTGATCTTTAACATGTAGGGTCACCTGTGTTCCTAATGCATAGGTATTAGCCCCTTTTCCCTTTAGTGAAAAACTTAGATAATTATTTTCAGAAAGTTGGTCTACTTCATTTCTATAAACAAAAGCAGGCATGTTACAATTATTAACCACTAAATCTAAGTCTCCGTCATTGTCTAAATCTCCATATGCAGCACCATTAGAAAAACTGGGTGTTGCCAATCCCCATTCTTTTGTTTTTTTTGAAAATTGTAGATTCTTATTATTTTCGAAGGCATAATTAGGAATCTTTTCAGAAGGCATGGCCTCTATCAATTTTAGTATAGCGCCTTCTTCTCTCCTTCTAATAGCGCCAATAATTTTAGGATCGGTAGCATCAAAATTAATGTAATCTTGATCCATTAAATCTTGGTAGATACCATTCGTTACATAAATATCTTTAAAGCCATCATTATTTAAATCTGCTAATAAGGCACTCCAACTCCAATCAGTGGCATGTACGCCCGCCAAGCGTCCAATCTCGCTAAAAGTATTATCTCCATTATTTAATTGCAATACATTTCTAGTAAATTGATGGTGATATCCGTTCTGCACATTGAGTTGGTATTTATCCCAATTTTCAAAAGTCATTTTGGATTTATACCGTGCCTCTGTTTCAGGAAGCATATCCGTTACAAATATCTCTGGGTAGCCATCGTTGTTCATATCAGCCATATCTGCTCCCATAGAGCCTGCACTAATTTCTCGGATTTGATTTTCCAAGTCTTCTTTAAACGTACCATCTTGATTATTAATATAGAGATAATCTCTTTCAAAAAAATCATTAGAGATATGAATATCTTGCCAGCCGTCTTTGTTGACATCCCCAATCGTTACGCCTAGACCGTAGCCAATATTACTGCTATAGATGTTAGCAGTTGCGGTTACATCTGTGAAGCTAATTTGATCATCTTTTGTAGTAGTCTTATTTTCGGAGGTTAATTCATTTCGATATAATTTATTGCCACCAAATGGATCTGGAATTTCTCTTAATCCGGGACGAATATCAAATCCACCAACTGGGCGCAACGAGTTATTGAGTAAATACATATCTAAATCTCCATCCTTGTCATAATCAAAAAACGCAGCATGTGCAGACAGCCCTTTATCTGCGATTCCATACTGTTCTGCTTGTTCTATAAAACTAATATGACCTTGTTCATCTGTTCCTTGATTAATAAATAATTCATTATGGCGAAGCTCTCCACCCGGTTTTCCAGATTTGCAAACGTAAATATCCAACCAACCATCCCCATTGATATCTGCCAAACTCACACCACTTGACCATACATTTTTAGAGGCGACGCCTGCTTTTACCGTAATGTCTTCAAATTGAAAATCTCCTTTGTTTAAGTACAATTTATTATCCACCATATTCCCACAGAAGAACACATCTGCCAATCCATCTTTATTTAAATCACCAATGGCAACGCCACCACCATTAAAGAAATTTTTAAAAATATAGGGATTGAAATCATCGGAGTAGGTGAGGTCGTTGCTGAAATCAATGCCTGTTGCCTCACTTGGCAATAGAGTAAATAGTGTTGGTTCGTCGATTTCCGTAGTACATGAGGAGTAAAGAAACAGGAAGAACAAATAGGATAGGAATTTTCTCATTTATTTATACTGTATATAGGAAGGTGTTAGTGGGTTACGAAGAGAAGGTAGAATTCTATAAATTGAATGCGTTATTGGAGAGAAAAAATAGAATGTAGATTTAATATTTTTTTTACAGGATCGAAGCTACGCTCCTTTGAATTTATAATAAATCGTTTATCTACAGACAGGGCCAGAGCGATGCTCTTTTATTAACTCAAAGGGGCGTAGCCTCGATCCTGTCTGTAGAAACTATTTTTTAGATTTGTACTGAGGAGCATAGCTTCGTCCCTGTAAAGAAAGTACTAAGTAGCAACTGTATCTCCACATAATACAAATTTCTAAACACATTCTTAATCAAGCCCCAAAGCCAATTCAATTCGCTTCGCACAATCCATATAATGATACTTCGTCAATTTATCGCTAGTTCTTTTAGCCTTTCGTTTTAATTGCTTATGTAAATCAGATAGCGTCCCCATAGCCAAAGAACGAATATCCGTCATGGCAGGATCCACAGATGCAGTAGAACGATAGTAAGTAGAAATTTCTCCCCTTGAAGCTTTACCTGGTTTCAATAAAGTAATTAATTTTTCTAAGTGCATCTTCTGCAGATTACGTCGAAAGACAGTCGTTGCTTTTCCTTGGTTCAGTTCTGACCAAATCCCATTATGCATTTGGGTGAAAAAATCTTCTAAACCATAAGCATTCGGATAGCTCGCCTTTGCTTCAATTAATCTTTGTAGACGACTAGATCCATATAATCTATCAAGGGTAGATTTTTGTAAGCTTGCAATTCTATTTACTCCGTTTTCTGCTTTCAATTTATTAATTAAGGCTTCATCCATTAACCATAAAGGAGCTTGGAAAAGATGTTTATGCAAAAAGGAAACAGCGTTTTGTTGCATAGGTCTAGGAGCAGGTTCATAAATAGCGCCCGCTTGATCAGCCGTTTTGGGTGTATCAAAAATACCGCCTACCCATTTGGTGACATGTCCAATGTATCTTCTATATTGCCCAAAGACATTGTTGTATAATTCTTCCGCTCTAGTATAATCTTTTCCATCTTCCTTTGTCCATTCTATCGCATTTGGTAAAATACGTTTTAGATTTTTGATACCATATTCTGAAGCCAACATCGAATTATCTCCTAAGTCTTCCGATTGTGCACGTGGATCAAATTGGCTTAATTCTGTCGAAAAGTGCAAAGCAGGATTATTAGCTGCTTTTTCTAAATACCATTGATTTAAAATCGCTCTATCTTCTTCGACAGAGTTGGTATTATATATTGGTTTATAATTCCATTCTACGGCCCAGCGATCATATGCACCTACTCTTGCCATGAGATCGGTTACCCCATCTTCTGGTTGTGCTACATAGTTGAAACGGGCATAATCCATAATAGAGGAGGTATGTCCATTTTCTTCTAGCCATTTTTGATCCCGCAATTTTTCTACAGGTGTGGCATGGCTGGCGCAGAAATTATGACGCAAGCCAATGGTATGACCTACTTCATGTGCAGAAACAAAACGAATCAATTGTCCCATTAAATCATCGTCCAATTTATTGGCGCGCGCCTTTGGGTCAACTGCGCCTACTTGCGTAGTGTACCAATTTTTCAATAGCTTCATTACGTTATGGTACCAACCGATATGACTCTCTAATATCTCTCCACTTCGAGGATCATGTACATTCGGCCCATAAGCATTCTGAATATCGGAAGCAAAGTATCTCAATACAGAAAATCGGGCATCTTCCAAACTCATTGTCGTATCTGCCTCTGGCCAATCTTTTGCTTGAATTGCATTTTTCCAACCTGCTTGCTCAAAGGCACTCTGCCAATCTTCTACTCCTTGCTTTAAATACTTTCTCCATTTTACAGGGGTGGCAGGATCAATATAATAGACGATAGGTTTTTTGGGTTCTATTAATTCTCCTTGTTGCTGACGCAATGCGTCCGCAGGAGACTTCGCATCTAACGGCCAACGCACGGTAAATACTTGTTCTTCGCTTCTTTGTTGGTCATCATCAAATACCGTAAAACTATTTGCAAAAATACCGACTCGTTGATCGAATAACCGAGGTCGACGTGGAGTCTTTGGTAATAGAATCATAGAGGTATTAAATTCAAAAGTTAAAACGCCTGAGTTCACACCCGCCACTAAATCTCTTGTTCTACGCGGTGTGCCAGGCTTCGGTGGCGTAATAGAAGGAGGAGAAACAGAATAAGTTTTAACCGTTCGCACTTCTACATTAATTGGGTAGGCATTGATCTGCTCTATATAGGAGCGATCTTTTTCTAAACCCTTCAGTTTGTATCGTTGCTTAAAATAGGGAGAAACGGTAAATGCTTGATTGGCACCTTCAAAAAATTTCGTTACATCAATTAATACAGAAGTATCTTTTCGGACTACCTCAACATCAAATGCCGCAACGATCGGATGATTATTAGAATTGACGACTGCTGTATGAATCGGTTGTTCCTCATCAGAGCTGACGTTTACAAAGTTTACCACCTTAATAAAAATATTTTCTTTAGGTCCTTTTTCAAAACGAATTACTTGTCGATTGGCTAACTCTCCGCCATAGCCTGCCCCCGTTGGTGTTTTAGACAATCTCGTAATGGCTAAAATATCTCTACCAAAAATGGAGTCTGGTAATTCAAAATAGTATTTGTCTTCTACCGCATGAACGGACAACATGCCTGTTTTGCTTAGGGCCTCACTGGTCACAATATCTTGGAAAGTTTTCTCTTTCTTTTCTTCGTCTTCTTTTTCTGATTTTTCTTTTTTATCTGATTGTGCGGAGATTGCCATTGGCAAACTACAGCATAGACAGAATAAGAATAATTTAAAAATAAAATTAGGATTTGTCATTGGTTAGTTATATTTCTAAAAAATAATTTTTGCTTTATCACAAACTTACAAAATCTATTCTTCTTCTCCTCGGATTTCATCCGAGGTTATTCATGTTTAACTACTCCGTAGTTTTTACTTTACGCTACTCATGCTGTATGCTTTTCGTGTTATACTCTAATTATGCTCGATTATTTGCATCTCTTGATTGTTTCTACCAACAAGGATATAAGTATTTGTTCCGATTATTATCTCTTCTAAATCTCTGATTGGTCCTTCCAACCATAATCCAATATCTTTATTATCGACCACTTCAAAAGTCCCATCACCCATGCCTTTTAAAAAAGTGCCATAGCTAGCATCCATTCGCCCAATAGCAGGCTGTACTTCATGGAAATTCCCACCAAGTAATACATCTATAGTCCCATCTTTATCGAAGTCTTTTACTAAGATACTTTGTATAGGAGACAGCTGTGCAGCAGGCGGCAGTTCGATAGCTTCGAATGTTCCATTACCTTTATTTTCAAAATAGGTAGAGGCCAGGGTGTTTACTTCCAATCTAGCGGCCCCTTTTAATTGTTCTTTTGGAAAGACTGCTCTGAAATTGCTCTTGGCAAACTCATCGTATTGTCGATACTGCTTTTTTAGATAAACGAGTTGATGACTTAGTTCATCTAAACTAGCGTAGGTATATTCTTCGCCTTCTTTGTGATGTGTTAGTATGGGATCTATACTCAAATTCTTATCAAAGTCTTTTAAGTATAGATATAATGGTTCTGTTGTAGATGCTTGAAGATTACTATTCAATCCCCAATTACCAACAATAAAATCTTTATCTCCATCTTGGTCGAAATCAGCAGTGGTAATACTATTCCAAAGTCCATTAGAATTTGGGATTTCATTTTTTGATTCTTGCAAAACACCATCTATATTTTCCATTATCTTTATAGGCATCCATTCCCCAACAAGAATTAAATCTAAATCCTGATCTTGGTCTACATCCGACCAAGTAGCATCTGTGACCATTCCTGTTTTCGTTAAACTAGGAGCTAAACTATTTGTACTGTTTTTGAAATGCCCCGCCCCATCGTTTTCTAATAAATAACTATCGGGAGACATGCCATAATTAGCTGCCCTTGATCGGCTACCGATAAATAAATCTATATCTCCATCTTGGTCGAAATCAGCGGGGCGAACACATCCTGTTTGATTATATAATGCAGGGAGAGCAGTCTTGCTTTTTTCAAAACTCCCCATTCCATCATTTATATATAATCGATCTAGAAGCGATTTGTTTTGCCCATAAAACTCATTACCTCCGCTACTCACGTATAGATCTAAATCTCCGTCTTTGTCTATGTCAAGAAACAAAGCATCTGTATCCTCAGAGCTTAAATCTTGTTCGAAAGCTTCTTGCTCTTGTTTTTGAAATTGATGGTCTGGTGTCTGCATAAATAATGCGCCACTTTGACCACTAGCTCCACCAAAATAGACATCTTCCCATCCATCGTTATTGATATCGCCTACAGCTATTGCTGGTCCTTGAGTCGATAATAAATAGGGCATTAACTGTTCTCTGTTGGTATCGAAAAAACGGTTTTCTTGGTGGGTGAATTTGAGATGAAGATCAGTAGGGTTTATGGATTGAAAAGAAAGATTTTTGTTTATATTAGTTTTTGGTCCTGAAACGTGTCGGACACCTTCGAAGGTGTCCGACACGTTGGCTATCGTTTTTGTTGACGCTCTAATATTGGTAGTTTTTTCTTCTACAGCAAGTAGTTGATTGATAGCTACATCCGTTAACAATTCAACATTTCCAGTAGGCCAGATAATTTTTACAGAATCAATGATAGTGGCATCTCCCACACCAAAGTGTAAGGGGTATTCTACAGATGACTGCCATCCTCTCACGGGATTTAGTTCTTGATATAGTTGTGATCCATTGACAAAGAGGCTAACTTTTGTACCGATCGCAAATGGATTTTTGCCAGCTCCTTTTAAATGAATGCTTAGATAATTATTACTCGTTAATTCACTGGATTTATTTTCAAAAATAAAAGCAGGATCATTGATGTTATTGACGACTAAATCTAAATCGCCGTCCCTGTCTAAATCTGCATAAGCTGCGCCATTAGAATAAGAAGCAGATGGAATTCCCCAATTACTGGATTGATCTGAAAAGGTCCAATCTTTATTGTTTTTAAAAAAGTAGTTCCTCACTTTTCCAGC
>CALJIY010000495.1 GCA_937973945.1 uncultured Saprospiraceae bacterium
AAATAAGGAGAGAGATGCTCTAATCTGGGATTCTTCATAAAATTCCAGACATCTTCAGCAACTGTATGTAAAGAGATTGACATTAATTAGTTTTTGTTTTTCGTTTCTTTAGATTTTTAGAAGCCAATAATCAGAGATACAAACTATTAGTGATCTGACTTCTAAAACTCAACTATCTTCTAATTTCACCACTCTAATCGTTTCTATCTTGGTATCACTTACCATCGCAACAATAAAACGATAACCGTCAATATCTATAGAAGCTCCTTGTTGAGGGATTGTTTCTGTTGTAGTTACTAAATACCCTGAAAGTGTAGAATACTCCCCCTCAGGAAAATTTAGTATTTCATATTTTTCATTTAAATGATCAATCTCCAATCGACCAGAAAACAAAAATTCTGTCTCAGAAATTTGTTCTTCTAAGTATACTTCTTGATCGTGTTCATCTTCTATTTCTCCAAAGATTTCTTCGACAATATCTTCTAACGTAATGATACCTGCTGTTCCCCCAAATTCATCTACTACACATGCTATACTTCCTCTTACTTTTATTAATAAATTCATGACCTCTTGTATGCGCATGACCTCTGGTACAAAAGGGATATCTAATACAATTTTCTCAATATTTTTAGGACTATGCAATAACTGCTGATGGTGCACATACCCTAAGACATTATCTAAATCTCCATCCGTAATAATTAAACGAGATAGCTTAGTCTCTTGAAATAAGCTTAATAGATCCTCCATATTCGTATGTACATCTAAAGAAGCTATCTCTGTCCTAGGAATCATACATTCCTTGACTTTCACCTGTCTAAACTCCAATGCATTTTGAAAAAGTTCTTTATCTATTTCTTCATCTACGTCATTAGAAAAAGAAGCTTCAATAAAATGTGCTAAATCGAGTCTTGTAAAAACATTATCGACTTTCTCAATAGGTGTTTTTAAAATATACTTTAGTAAAAAATTAGACAACTTGGTCATTAACCAAGAAGGAATAGCCAATAGCCACTGTAAGAATCGAAGTGGATAAGCCAGAAAATATAAGATATTATCAGAAAATAATCGAAAGACCGTTTTGGGTAAAAATTCCCCAAAAATAAGCACGACTATTGTTATTAACAAAGTATTGAATAGCAGTTGTAATATTTCTCCTTCAATGAAAGGTTCAATGAAGGGAGTCAACAATTTGGTCATTAAATAAGTAAACACGACCAATGCGATATTATTACCAACGAGCATGGTGCCAATAAACTGCGATGGTTTATCAAAAAAATCGGCCAATATTCGACCTCTTCTACCACCTGCTTTTCTTTTTAATTCTACTCTAAGTTTACTAGAAGATACAAAGGCAATCTCTGAACCAGAAAACAAAGCAGACAGCAATAAGGAGAGTATGATAAATAAAATTAAAGTACCAGTCATTTATAAAAATCAAAATTAGGAATGTCTTATAACTTATTCTTCACGGCTTCCTTAGGAACGACGAAAGAATAAATGCTGCATTTCGACGAGATTATTTTGTTCTTATTTTTTCTTTGAAAGAAGGAATATTGTTGATACTATGACTGACTTCAAAGGAAAAATAAGGGCAAAAGAAGCCGTCTAAATATGGTAGTTATTCTTTTGTCGTTCCTTAGCAACTATTCTGTGATCTTAAGCGTTTTTAAAACATGTTCGGAAGTAGGCAATAAATAACAGGCTTAATATAGTTCTTATTTTTTTAAATTCCTAGCTTGGCTTCTATTTGGAAAAATAAGGATTGTCATTAATTTGCTGCTTTTTTTAACCTTAATAAATACGCTTCAATAATAAGCATCAGTATAAGAATATGGAAAGTCTATTAGAAATCATAATGAATACAGATGAAGCACTCATTGCTTTGGTGAGGGACTATGGCACAGTGACTTACATTATTCTATTCTTAATTATATTCAGTGAAACAGGCTTGGTTTTCTTTCCTTTTTTACCAGGGGATGCGCTTTTATTCTCCGCGGGTATGGTCTCTGCTACAGATGCCCTAAATGTATGGATCTTAATAGCGGTCTTCATTAGCGCCGCTATACTTGGTAATACGTCTAACTATTTTATTGGCAGGTATGCTTCTAATTACTTCCTAAAGATTAAAAATCAAACCTTTCAACGCTATATGGAAGAATCAAGAACCTTTTATGAAGAGAGAGGAGGCATGGCGATTGTTTTTAGTCGTTTTTTTCCTATTCTAAGAACTTATGTACCTTTTATTGCAGGTATTTCCCATATGAATGCGGCCACCTATACAACCTACAATGTGCTTGGAGGGGTCGGATGGGTTTTATTATTTGTGCTAGGTGGTTATTTACTAGGTGGTATTCCTGGCGCTAAAGAAAATTTTGAGTTTGTTTTGCTAGGTATTCTAATACTGACCATCTTACCTTTTATTTATAAAACGATTCAATCTTTCCGAGGTAAATAGTATACCCTACTTTCTAAGAGCTTGTATAAAATAGAAGTTGCTTAAGAATGTAATTTGGAGTCCAAAAATCATAGTGTAAGGTTCTAAGAATTATTTTTTTAAGCCGCATAGCAGCGCTACGGAGCTTAAAAAAGTCTTTTTCAGGTTCTTGCAATAGGAGTTTTGAGGCTGAAAGACATTTTTAAACAACTTCCTATTTAAAATAACTTTCAACTAATACTTTCCAGCCTTCTAAAGCATAAATTTAATACTTAACTTTGTCGGATTTTTTAAAACGACCGTAAGCCATCATACTTACTAATCCGCATGCATGTGAAGGATACACAAAGCTTTGAAGATAGATTCGACAAACTGCTTAAAATAGAACAGGATTGCCTTAAAGTATTGGCCACTGCTTTTGAGGTGGTGCCTGTTGATACCTTCTATAAAATACTACAGAGTGCGAATGTCTATAATAGCTCGGGCAGATCAATAGGTCAAAGAGAATTAGAAAACACCTTATACGATTTAAAAGAAAAGGAATGGATCGATAGCTCTACTAAGGGAGAATATTTTTGTTTAGAATCTGTTGAAAAACAAATCATTAAAGTAGCTGCTCAAGATACCCGTTTTCCCCTTTTCTTATTAGCTATTCGAGAAGTCTTACCCGCCAAGGAGCGTAGTTGGATGCGCAAACCTCGAAACTTTGCTGTTTGTATCAGAGAATTACAAATTGCGCTATTACAAAAAGAGGAAAAAGCCTTTCAGAGTTGGTTGGATACGATCAACCAGTACTACCCTCAAAAATTATCTGGAAATAAAACCTTGGCCTTTTTATTTGAAGATCATTTTGAACCAGAATGGATTGCTACCTTCCCAGATGATTTTCAGTACAGTGTGTTAGAAAACATCATTTTCCTAAATATACATCAGTTAAAACCCATTGATCACTACGTTAGCTACCTAGAGACGCATAAAGAAATTGATAACAACTCTACTATTGGCAAGCAATACCGTTCCTTATTGGGTAATGCCTATATTTTCCAAGGACAAATAAAAGATAAAGACGCCTATTTTAGAAATTATGCCCGCATGGCTTGGGTGGCTTTCTTGGTAGGAGATAATACAGATGCCATCGCCTTATTTGAAAAAGCATTAGAAAGTCTACAAAAAATAAGTGGTCAAACAAATATTTATTTCCACCACGCTGCTGGGCCATTTTATTTATTGGCCTTGCTAAAACGAGGAGATACAAATGACTATCCAAAAATAATTAATTATTGTGAATGGGCTAAGGGAGGTATTTTCACAAATGCTTATGCCTATATCAGTGCCATTGTTCATCAATTAACGAACAAATATCAAAGGGTAGAAACCCTAATGGCAACCCCTCCTGCTTCAAGTTTCGATCACTTAATAAAAGCTTTGGCTAATCATTGGATTGGAGAGGAAGTATCCGACAAAGAATTAGCTCATCTAAAGGAATTACAATATAATGCAAAAAAAGCAGGCTTCCTGTGGATAGCAATGGAACTGGCACAGGTCATTGCAGAATTGGAATCTGATCGTCGACATGCAAACGATTTTGAAAAGATAGCCAAGACATTAGCTAAGGAGATTGGTGTCAATAGTATTATTCACAGCATAAAAGTGATTGAAAAATGGGCAGGTGCTCTAGAAGCGCTTAGCTCCTTAAATAAAAATTCTTTTAGCCCTGTGGTGGAAAAATCCAATCGACTAGTTTGGCTATTAGATATGGAAAATGAGATTATCCAACCGAAAGAACAAACCTTAAATAAATCAGGAAATTGGAGTAAAGGTCGGAATGCAGCGCTGAAGCGATTGGTTCGTGGAGAGATCGACTGCATGAGTGCCCAGGATACTAAAATCGCAACACACATTGGTGTAAGCAGTTTTGGTTATTATGGAGCAGAAGAATATGCTTTTCATTTTAAAGAGGCTATTCAAGAAATGGTCGGCCACCCACATGTATTTAGATATGACAACCCTACTATTCCTATCGAGTTAATTGCTAGACAACCCGAATTGCTCATTGATGAAAAAGGAGAATTTTTCGAGTTTTATTTTGCCCATCCCATAGATAGAGAAGGCATTATGATTTATCGAGAAACGCCCACTCGATATGTTGTTATTCAGGTAGAAAGAGAACATGAACAAGTGGCTGACATTATTGGTCGTCGACTCAAAGTACCTAAAGCGGCTAAAGGTCAGGTATTAGAAGCCATCAATCATGTGACGGATTTAATAACGGTACAATCTGCTGTTTTTTCTGAAGAAGAAGATATTGCCTACCAAGCTGGCGATGCAAAAATTCATGCCCATTTGCTACCTTTTGGAGATGGTTTCAAATTAGAATTCTTTACGAAGCCATTGATAACGGAGCCTCCTTACTTCAAACCGGGTATTGGCAGAAGTCGTTTTGTAACGCATACGAAAGAGGTCAAAACGGTGATAGAACGAGATCTCGGTCAAGAATCCAAACACCTACAAACGATCCTAGACAATTGCCCTTCCTTATCCAATACCATAGAGTATGAAGGAGAGTATACTTTTGAAGCGGTCGAAACTTGCTTACAAATTTTATTAGAATTAGAACCGTTCAGAGCAGCGGGAGACGTAATCATTGAATGGCCTAAAGGAGAAAAAATTAGATTGAATCAGCAAGTTGGCATGGATAACTTCTCCATGAAAATTAAAAGAGATAATGACTGGTTTGGCGTCACTGGAGAATTACAAGTGAATGAAGATATGGTGATGGATATGCGACAGCTATTGCAGTTAGTTGCTATTAATGATGAGAGTCAATTTATTGAAATTAAGGAAGGTCAATATATCAAATTAACAGAGAGTTTTAGAGCTAGGTTAGGGGAACTAAATAGCTTAGTCATTAATAATAAAAATGAGTTACACTTTCATCCTTTAGCTGCGGGAGCCATTGACTCATGGAGTGAAGAATTGGGTTCTTTAGAAGTAGATTTGAAGTGGAAATCTCACATCAAAAAATTAAAAGAATACAGTACGGTTAAACCCGATGTGCCTCCCTCTTTTCAAGCTACGCTAAGAGCCTACCAATTAGAAGGCTATCACTGGTTATCCCAATTGGCGGACTGGGGCGTGGGTGCTTGTCTAGCAGATGATATGGGATTGGGAAAAACGATCCAAGCATTAGCCGTGATCGTTAATCGTAGAGATCAAGGCCCCTCTTTAGTAGTTGCTCCTGCGTCAGTAGCTAGTAATTGGCGAAAAGAAATAGCCAAATTTGCCCCTACTTTAAGAGCCATTAATTTCAACACCAGTGACCGTAAAAAGACGATCAATGAATTACAAGAAAATGATGTCTTAATTACTAGTTATGGACTTTTACAACAAGCGGCTGCGCTACTAAAAGAAAGGACATTTGCCACCATTGTTTTAGATGAAGCCCAGGCGATCAAAAATAGAACGGCCAAGCGTTCAAGGGCTGCAATGGAATTAAAGGGAGATTTTAAAATAATTACGACTGGTACGCCGATAGAAAATCATTTGGGCGAATTATGGAATTTATTTAACTTTCTAAATCCTGGCCTATTAGGCTCTTTACAATCTTTTCAAGATAGATTCGCCACCCCCATAGAAAAGAAAAAAGATGTGGCTGCT
>CALJIY010000496.1 GCA_937973945.1 uncultured Saprospiraceae bacterium
TACACCAACTTTACCTAAGTTCACGGAAGAAGATTGGACTGCATTAGGAAAAGTCAGCCATCTCCAAGAGGTTCATATTCGACAAATATTAAATGTTCCTGATATTGACCCAACTATTGTCGCAGCTACTTTATACCATAGCTTTCCTGAAGGTTTTAAAAATGTTTTTCCTGAACAGGCGGTACAGTTAGATAATATATTTGGGTCTAAGAGAGTGGCTAGCGCCACTTGAATTTAAGAACACGGAGACACAGAGTTTTAGATATGAATTTAAGAACAGAGAGGCACGGAGTAAAATTTTACTTCGTGCCTCTTCGCGTTAAAACGTACAAGTAAGAATTTCACTCTGTGTCCCCGTGCCTCCGTGTTCTAAAACATAAAATGGCGACAGCCATTCTCTAATACCCCATAGGATCAGGATATTTAAAACGATAATTCAACTCCTTTTTTACTTTATAATTAGACACTTCTTTACCTATATAATCTCCCTCCTCTAAAAAGACAGGTATCTCGAAACCTTGTTTAGTAGCTTGATGGGTATAAAACTCTTTTTTTGTTGGATGTTCATCTGAACAAACATTATAAACCACTCCCCACTTTTCTTGCTCTATGATCCTTGTAATTATAGAGATACAATCCTCTTGATGAACCATGTTCACAGGCGCTAAACCATTCTTGAGCCCCGTCTTTCCTGCCAAAAAACGACCCGCTGGGCGTTCCAATCCTACCAAACCACCCATTCTTAAAATAGTCACCTCCATATCCCTTTGATTCATTAATAATTCTTCTATTTCAACTAAGGCATGCGCGGAGGGTGTTTCTGGCTTGAGTTCATCTGCTTCTGTGACAATGCGGTTGACATTTCCATATACACTAGTAGAACTAACAAATAGAATTTTGTTGATTCCATATTTACGGGCGTGCTCCAGAATCACCATTATTTGTAAAGGATGAGAACGAGCCACATCTTTTCTTTTTCGACCAGGTGGGATATTGATGAATAGAATATCGCTCTGAAAAAATAAAGGAATATTATTCCCTTTAATCCGTTTATTTACCTCTATCAAAAAAGGAAGGATCTTATATTGATGAAAGGCGGCTAACTTCTGAGGGGAACGAGTAGATCCTTTAACGATGCATCCTTTGTTTGCTAAATGAATAGCTAATGGAAAACCAAGCCATCCGCAACCTAAAATACTGATTTTTAAGCTTGTTAAATTCAAATTCTATAATTTATATGATTTTTATTACAAAGTTGAACTACTTATGTCTCTATTTCTGAGTTTGTTTAAGAATGTAGTTTAGCGGCGAAAATTTGTAGTGTGAGGTTCTGAAAATTAGTTTTTAAAGTTGCATAGCAGGGCTATGGAACTTTAAAAAGTCGTTTTCAGATTCTTGCAATACAGATTTGCAGACCTGAAATACATTTTTAAACAACTTCTTCGTCAAGTATCTCCGCTACTTGCCTTATTTGTCTTTTTATTTAGAATAAAGTCTACTTATTTAAGGAAAAGTTTAAATTATGGCAAAATTTCTGTATATTAGACGGTATGTACAAAGAATTTGTCGATAAATACTGATAAACTTTTATCTTTGTATTAGAGTTGTTAAAAAATAGGCTATTTTTTTTTCAACTTCAATTAGATTGCGATTGCAATCTTTTTTCAAACTACACAAAACAATTGGTTATTAATGCCTTGTGCATTAGCTTAACCTTTTTACATTATACTGTGAGAAAACGCATTTCTCGCCTTTAAATTCAACAATCAAATTAACATGGGATTAGTTATTTCCTTACTAAACCACAAGGGAGGTGTGGGCAAAACGACCAGTGCTATCAATATAGGTGCTGGATTAGTTGAATTAAATAAAAGAGTATTACTCATTGATTTAGACCCCCAAGCAAACCTAACGCTATCTTTAGGAATTCCTAGACAGAAAGCCACCATTTATGAAGCCCTTAGAGGCGAAACAGAATTAGTTCCTTACACTGTTAAGGAAGGCTTAGATGTCATTACCTCTACACTAGATTTATCTGGTGCAGAAATGGAATTAATTAATGAAGCTGGTAGAGAGTACATTCTTAAAGAACTTTTAGAGGTTGTGATAGAGGATTATGATTATATCATTATTGATTGTCCTCCTTCTTTAGGGTTATTGACACTAAATGCTTTGACTAGCAGTCAAGCTGTTTATATTCCATTGCAAACAGAATTTTTAGCCTTGCAAGGACTCGCAAAAATAAAGCAGATTGTAGATAAAGTTCGCTTTAGACTAAACAAAGAACTGCAAATTGGTGGTGTCATAGCAACAATGTATGATCATAGAAAAGTATTGAATAGAGATGTTGTGGAAACCATCAAGAAATATTTCGGCGAAAAGGTATTTAAAACCTATATTAGAGATAATGTAGCATTAGCAGAAGCACCTTCTCAAAGAAAAGATATTTTTGCGTATCAAAAAAGAAGTCCTGGAGCAAAGGATTATTTGCAATTATGTCAAGAAATCCTAGAGCGTACAGGCCAAACGGTTGAAGCCTAAACTATCATCTAATTACATCAATTCTTCAAAAAAATAAAGGTTGAGTAAGAAAAAATTTAAGGCTGGTCTTGAGAGTTTGTTTGGCGATCCCGCTGTAGCAGGGATGACTCCATTCCTTGTAGAAAAGGAAAAACCAAAGATTAAAACAGTCAAAAAAATAAGAAAACGATCTAGTTCCAAAAACTTTACATCTGATTTGGAGACCTTATTTTCTACAGCAGTTGATAATGAGATTCAAGAACAAAAGAAACAACAACAGATAAAAGGTAAGGTAACTACGATCAAAAAACGTTCAGATAGGCCCGTTATAGGTATTGATGCTTTAATCCGTAGAACGATTGAAGACAAAAAAGAAGGGTTAACAGATGTTGTCTCTCTAAAAAAACGCTTAACTATTACGCTGGAAAAGCAAAAGCTAGAAAAGCTAAAGAAAATAGCTAAAGAGAAAAAAACTTACCTAAGAACTATAATGGATGAATTAGTCTCTGAATATTTATCAAAGACTAATTAGTATTGAAAAAGCTTGGCGATATGATCGCCAAGCTTTTTCAATATATTTTTTCCTTATATCCCATCCGACGGCTCGTCCATTCATCATTAAACAAAGATCTTGGAGCGATTACACGAATTTAGGCTCTTTTATAACCATACCCTACATCCTGAGTTATTACGTATGGAACGTAAGCGGAAGCGTTTGCTTAGCTTACTAGCGCTTTCTTGTATATTTCTACTCCTTATTGTTGCTTTACAATTCTACATAGACATCTTGGCGGTGACGCTTATATTGCTCATTCTTGTTGGGTTTTATATAGCTTATCTAGTGTATAAAATACGCGAATTTAAGATTACTTTCAAACCCAATATTGTTCGATTGATCTTAGATTTTATAGATGATGACATCAACTATGGTACCCTAAGCTATGAAGCAGATAAAAAAATCCCTAAGAAAGATTTTTTAAAAAGTGAATTATTTGCCACCGATGCGCCTTATTATGAGGGAGAAGATTTTATCAAAGGTAGCTATAGAGAAATGCAATTCGAGCTATGCGAATTGAATGTTAAAGAATACTCTAAAGTCAGAAATCGGTTAAATTATATTTTTAAAGGAATTTTTCTTCAAGGCATCTATTCAGAAAATAAAAGCGGTCGAATCATTGTTTTACCTCGTGATTATCAACAATATCAAGCTAGAACCGTAAAAACCTTTTATGCCAAAGGTGGTAAATTAGTTAATGATGTATTGAAACGATCTTTTGATGAGACCTTCATTACCCTAGCTAGTAGAGGCATCAATATCGAGCAGGTTTTATCTCATGAGATGCAATTAGCACTCCTGAACTATAGAGAAGAGACAGGAAAAGAGATTTACGTATCCTTTATTAATAATAAAGTGTACGTAGCTGTAACAGAACCAAAAGATATACTAGAACCAGAATTATTCTATTCTAATGTAAGTTTTGACCTAGTTAGAGAATTTTTCGAAGAATTACAGTTATTGCTTAGCATCTTAGAAGATCTGGATGTTAACAATTAATTAAACTTCTTGCTTGTCGTGCCTACCTACCTTAACTTTGATAATTAATAATAGAATAGAAAGTAGAGAACAGAGAGTAGAGACGTATTTCATTTAAAATAGACCAAATTTTGTTGTTTTTTAAATGAAATGTGTCTCTGTTCTAGCTTTCCCTACCTAGCTAAAAGATAGGTCTATTTTAAACCTATATAGATTTCAAACTTTGATAATTCAAATCCCTACAATTCATAGAATAATGAAAAATATTCTCCTTTACTTTTTTGCTTTCCTACTTGTCGGCACGCCCTCTTTAATAGCCAAATCTATCTCTTTAACTTGTGAAATCTCTGGTTGCGATCCAGCTGATGAACTTTTTTTGTATCAATTCGAAGGCTTTGGATTTACAAAAGTCCATACGGCGAAAAAGAATAAAGAAGGGAACTATACTTTTAAACTACCCGAAAGTAATTCTAAATTTTACTATCTAGGAAAAGCACCTACCAAGTTATTGCCTATCATTTTAGGAAAAGAAGATAAAGTAAAAGTAACAGGGACTTGTAATGACTTTAGCCAAGTAAGTATCAAAGAATCTAAACTCAACACTAGGTATAGTCAATTAAAAATTGAAATCGGTCAACTAAAAGCCAGAGCAGGTCAATTAAATCAAAAATACCAAAGAGCACGTACCCCTGAACAAAAAGAATTAGCCGCTTCCAACTTAGAAGATTTTGACAAAGATCAAATGACCTTGCTAGAATCTTTTGGTGACCAGTTTCCTATATTGACAGAAATAGTCGCTTTAAATACCTATCTATCTTTTTTACACAATCAAGAAGGCTACTACGATGAAGTAGATTATTTCGCCAATGAATATTTTCGGTTTGTTGATTTCACCAACGAATTACATAATAACAATCCGTGGGTCTATGAGTCTCTTCGAGAATATACTCGAATGCTTGGCACCGCTAATTTAGATAAGGCCTTGCATCAATCTTACCTGGATGATATGCTTAATAAATTTCCTGCCAATTCTGCTGCCTATCAAATGGCATTGAGCGGCGCTGTCGAAGGCATGGCTGCTACTCGTCATCCAAACTATGCGTATTATGGTAAACTATTAATCAAGAAGTACGAGAAAACACATCCAGAAACGATTGCCGCTGTTAAGAAAAAAATTAACAGCGCTGGAGCTTTTACGGTAGGAGCAGTAGCACCAGATTTTGCGCAATTAACGCCTGAAGGAGACTCTTTGAGCTTGAGTGATTTAAGAGGTAAAGTGGTGTTAGTAGACTTTTGGGCAAGCTGGTGCGGACCTTGCAGAAGAGAGAATCCACATGTCAAGAAAATTTACGAAAAATATAAAGATAAGGGCTTTGATGTATTAGGGGTGAGTTTAGATAAAACGCAAAAAGCTTGGGTGGGTGCCATAGAAAAAGACGGCTTGCCTTGGAAGCATGTTAGTGATCTAAAAGGATGGAAGAACGAAGTGGCCCAAATGTATTCCGTAAAATCTATTCCGCATACGATTCTACTAGATCAAGAAGGTAAAATTGTGGCTAGTAAATTAAGAGGCCCACAATTAGAAATGGAACTGGCTAAGATATTTGGAGAATAATTTTTCTTATATTTGAGATATTTTTTACCACGGATTCACGGATTAAGTAAACCACTTACTTAATCCGTGAATCCATGGCAGAAAAAAAATATCACGTTTTTTTGTATTGACCGCTCTACCATATCTAAATTTTCCAACCGACTATGCGTTTTTTAATTTCCTTATTCCTTCTTACTGTTTTCTCCTTTTCCTTGCAAGCTCAAGAAGTAAGTTTTGAAGCGGCTACAGATGCCAGAGAGTTAGTAGAAAATGAATATGTAGAAGTTACCTTTACTTTAAAAAATGCGCAGGGCAGTAATTTCCAACCACCGAATTTTAAAGGATTTAATGTATTAAGTGGTCCGAGTCGATCTAATAGGATGACGATTATCAATGGACAACGCTCTCAAGAAATGGGCTATGGCTATACCATACAACCTAAACAAAAGGGGACTTATAAAATTGGTCCTGCTAGTATCACGGTAGGTGGCAAAACCATGAAAACCAAACCTATTTCTATTAAGGTGGTAAAAGCAAAACAAATTGCCAAAGGAGCATCTGGCGGACAGGAAGTTTTTGTACGAGTAGAGGTAGATACTACGGAGGTGTACTTAGGGCAGCAAGTAATGGTCAACTACAAATTGTTTACATCTGTGGATGTGGAAAATTATGACATCATAGATGAAACAGAATACCCCGGCTTCTTTGCACATGATGTCCGTCGCTTTAATGCAAGTACGCTCCGAGAAGTAGTAGATGGTGTTCAGTATGTCACCAAAGTATTAAAGCGAGTAGCCCTTTTCCCACAGCAAACTGGCTTACTCAAAATAGACCCGATGTCTGTCCGAATTGGCGTAGTCGTAGGAAAAAGAAAACGGAGCAGTTTCTTTTTTAACAACCAAGTCCGTCATGTAAATGTACGAACCAATGAGGTAGCTATTAATGTCCGAAACTTACCTACGCCACAGCCCGATAATTTTAGTGGGGCTGTAGGAGATTACTCTATTGCTTTTAATTTAGGGAGAAATAAAATTACTACAGATGATGCGGTCTCCATTAAATTAGCCATCAGAGGAGATGGGGATATTAAAAGACTACAACCTCCTTCTTTCGAAGTGCCAGCAGCATTTGAATTATACGAACCAAAAGTATTAGAGGAACAATCCTCAGAGCGAGGCGGGCTCTTAAGCGGCTATAAGCAGATTGAATATTTGATGATTCCAAAGCAGCCTGGTCAATATAAAATGGCGCCTTCGTTTTCTTACTTCAATCCAGATAGTGCGAAGTATATTACTTTACAACCAAGCGTATTTGATATTACGGTAAGTCAAGGGTCTGGCGCATCGACCGTTGCCAAGACAACTCCTAAAAATCTAGTGCAAAAAGATATTCGCTATATTAAAACGACTACCTCTTTTTCTAAAAAAAGCACTCCTTTTGCCACGTCTAATTTATTTTATGGCCTAAGTTTATTGCCTTTTCTCTTCCTAGTAGGCGCCTTTGTTTTTAAACGCCAACAAGAAAAAAATGGAAATATTGATCTATCCATTTTAAAAAGTAAAAAAGCACAACAAGTAGCTAAAAAACGACTCCTCATAGCCGAACAACATCTTAGTGCTAATAAGAGTCGTGCTTTTTACGATGAAATATCCAAGTCCCTATTAGGTTACGTAGGAGATAAATTAAATATCCCGCTCTCCGAATTAAGTAAGGATAATGTGCGAGAAAAATTAGCCTCTCTAAAGGTGACGCCTAGCTAT
>CALJIY010000497.1 GCA_937973945.1 uncultured Saprospiraceae bacterium
AGTAGCTAATTCAAAAGCAAAATAGGCATCAAAAAGGTCAAAAAGTGTCGCTATTCTGTTTTTTTGTACTATATTATTGCCATTATCTGCAATATTTTTGTTTTCCATAGATCATCGAAAGAACGCTTTAATGAAATTAACCTCACTACTGATAGCTCTACTCTTCCTTTGCGCATGTCAATCAACCACTTCTGAGGAAGAGGCAACGACTCCAGTCCCGAACATCATCATTATCCTAACCGATGACCAAGGCTATGGAGATTTATCTTCTTTTGGCGCTACGGATATACCTACCCCCAATATTGACATACTGGGTCAAGAAGGTTCGAAGTACACTCGTTTTTATGTACCCCAGTCTCAATGCACGCCTTCTCGCGCAGGCATTTTAACGGGTTGCTATCCTAACAGAGTGGGAATTGATTGGGTCTTTTTACCGCACCATCAAACAGGCTTAAATCCTGCGGAAGAAACGATTGCAGAAATTCTACAACCAGCAGCTTATCAGTCTGCCTATTTTGGGAAATGGCATTTAGGACATCTTCCTGAATTTTTACCGACCAATCAAGGTTTTGATGAATATTTTGGTATTCCATATTCCAATGATATGTGGCCTTTGAATCCCAGAAAAGACTATACCTTCCCTGCTTTACCTTTGATTGAAAATACGACCGTCATAGATACGGTGGACGAACAGATACAGGAAGAAATGACCAGCTTGCTCACAAAAAAAAGTGTGGATTTTATTAAAAGAAATAAAACGAACCCATTTTTTATGGTGCTCTCCCATCCTATGCCGCATGTACCTTTGTATGTATCAGAACGGTTCAAAGGAAAATCCAAAAGGGGTCTATATGGCGATGTCATGATGGAATTAGATTGGTCAACGGGAGAGATTATGAATACCTTAAAAGAGCAGGGCTTAGAAGAAAACACCATGGTGCTATTCTTTTCTGATAATGGCCCGTGGATTGCCTATGGTAATCATGGAGGTTCTACTGGAGGATTAAAAGAGGGTAAAGAAACCTCCTTTGAAGGTGGTATTCGATCCCCCTTATTAATAAAATATCCAGCTCATATTCCTGCCGGAAAAACGATTGATACACCTATTAATGGAATTGACTTATTGCCCACTTTTGCACATTTAGCAAAGGTCTCCTTACCGAGCAAAAAAATTGATGGGAAAAATATTATGAAGCAATTAACGGGGGCATCCCAAGAAATGGCTCATGATGCTTATTATTTTTATATGAATAAGAATCAGTTGGAAGCAGTTATGACGGATCGATGGAAATTAATACTTCCCCATGCTTTTAATTCTTTAAATGGAAAAGCAGGCGGCATGGATGGAGCACTGGCGGCCTATGAAAAGATAGACGTTCCCTTAGCTTTATATGATCTGCAACAGGATGAAAAAGAAATCGAAAATGTAGCGGAGGCGCATCCAACTATTGTCAGCGATTTACAATCAAAAGCAGATAGTATTCGTTTGGTCTTGGGAGATAAGGTGGTAGGAATTGTTGGGAGTGAAGTTCGCAAATAATAATATCGTTTTATTAAATATGAAAGTAGCCATTCTATCAGACATTCATGAAAATTTCCATAATCTAATTCTTGCTTTACAAGAAATAGAAAAACAGGATATTACACAAATCATTTGTTTAGGAGATTTAATGAATAGCGGGATTGCCAAACTATTAGCGGCTCAAGCCATACCCGTCTATATGATCTGGGGAAATAATGATGGAGAAAAGGTAGACATCACTTTGGCGTCAAAACGTGAAAATAGTTCACTAAGTGTGAGTTCCAATGTCTATGATTTTTTAGAAATTAATCAGCGAAAAATCTTTATTTCTCATTATGAGGATTTAGCAATACCAATGGCGAAGTCCGCAGAATATGATGCGGTATTTTTTGGCCATACACATATCCACTCTGTGGAAAAAATTAAAGATTGCTGGGTGGTCAATCCTGGCGAAATAGCAGCAGGCAAAACTAAAAAAGCAAGTTTTGCCATTTATGATACTGCCAATAATGAAGTAGAAATAATTACTTTAGCAAATTCTGTGAGTTTAAAGACGCCTTTAATGGAAGCTTACATTGAAGAACATGGTGCTAAAATGGGTTTACGATCAAAAGCATTAACACCTACAAAAGATAGGAGCACCTTAAGCGATAAAAATATTATCCCCCGTAATAGTGCTGTTTATAAAAACTTAGAGAAGACAGCAGCAACTGCCAAATCAGTAGTCTTCTCTGGATTACCAGGGGTTGGAAAAAGTTTGTATATCCATCAATTTCAACTCTTGGCCGCTGCTAAGGGAAGACAGGTAACGGTTATCCAATGGGACATCGCTCGAAAATCCTTTGAAACCGAGGAAATTTTTGAACGTTTTCCAATGGGGGATGGCACCGTTCATAATGGCGTAAAACTATGTGCAGGAAAATGGTTAATGGACACTGTCAAAGATTGGTTACAAACTCATACTGGCGATAAAGAATTACTATTAATCGAAGCCCCACTAGTAGGACATCGATTTATAGAATTAGCAACAATCCAAGAGGATGCTTCTTTAGAAAATTTCTTTCGAAGTCCTGCTTTTCAAATTATAGCGCCTATTCCTTCTAAAAAGGTAAGGGCAAAAATTGAGGCCGATCGTCGAGCACAAATTTCGGAAGATGCTAAAGTTTGGACGGGTGCCAAGCCCTCCGTTATGCTGAGGTTATGGAAAATGATTTGTGGTATAGCCAACGAATTTGGTCGATCGATTCCTATGGATGGACAGCCCCCTTATGATCCAGAAATTTACGAATTTGTTTTCTCAAAAATTCTACAACATCGCCATTTTACGCCATTACATATTGATGAGATTTATCCAGTTGCCATAGTCGATGAGTCGGAATTACATAATACTGGAAGTCTTGCTGCCGACGCAGCCACTGCTAATGAATATGCTAAAGCTATTGCGGATCAATATCCTGATTTAGAGGAAATTGATTTGGTGGTGAATGGATGGTATTTGACTTAAATATTTATAGAAGTCAGCGGTCAGATCACTACATTGTCAGATCGCCTACGGCTGTCAGAAACAAAAAACAATTATGCCCATAAAATTTAAATCTTATTTACAAGCGAAAGCAGGATACAAAGGAGGAAAATCAAAACCTACAGTACCAGACGGAAAAAAAATATACAAATTATCCTCTAATGAAAACATGTTGGGGTCTTCTCCAAAAGCTATTGCTGCTATTCAGGCTCAACTATCCAATCTATCGGAATATCCAGATCATAATGATGAGCGATTTCGATTAGCATTACAGGAATTTTATGGTGGGCTATTAAGAGCGAATCAATTTATCACCACCAATAGTGGGGTGGCTAATATAGAACTCATTCTAAGAGGTTTTTTAGAAGAAGGAACGGAATGTATTTTTTCTAACCCTGCCTTTGGTCCCTATAGAGGATTTCCAAAAAAAATGGGTGCTACCAGTATTGATGTTCCATTAATAGGGGACACATTCCAATTAGATGTCAATGGTATTTTGAATGCGGTGAATAAAAAAACTAGATTGGTTTTTGTAACCAATCCAAATAATCCAACAGGGACCCATTTACCCAAGGCGCATATTGATGCATTGGTCAATGGTCTACCAGATCATGTGGTACTGATATATGATGAGGTGTATTATCAATATGTACAAGCAAGGGATTATGTGCGCGCCCTACCCTATGTCTTAGCAGGTAAAAATGTGATTGGGATTAATAGTTTTTCTAAGGCTTATGGTTTGGCAGGATTGAGAGTGGGTTATTCCTATTCAACCCCAAGAATTGCAGAATATTTGCAACAGCTTAGAATTCCATTTATGATCGATTCTTTAAGTATGACTGGAGCGATCGCCGCTTTAAAAGATACCGAATTTATTCAACAAACGGTTCAACTCATTCACAAAGAGAAAGCATATCTTTATGCCGCCTTCGATCAAATGGGCGTAAAATATTGGAAAACACAAGCCAATTTTATTTTAATAAAACCACTTATTGATTCTAAAGAATTTGAAGCGTTGGCTTTGGAAGAAGGGATCATGGTTCGACCCGCAGATAATTTTGGTGCTCCTGGTTGTGTTCGCGTGACCATAGGAACTAGAGCAGCAAATGATGCATTTATCAACGCTTGGAAAAAGATCTTGAGTGCTGGGTAATTACACTTTATAAAAATTTTTTTAAAATTAAATATTGTTCTTTTTGCATTCGTGTTGTGCGACGTAAAGCTAGGATAATTAAATAGACAGAAGTTGTAGCTAAATTTCTATATTTTTAGACTGTTTGTGCCGTAGGTACAATATAGCTCGGGTTACAACATTATGTCGAATATCAGTATATAACTTTACGTCGCATAACAATTCGCAAAAAAGAACCAAAAACCCTAGACAAAAACAAGCACCCCATCCCTTCGGGTTCGGAATTGACTTTCCTCATGCTGTTTTTGTCGGGCATCCCGCCCAGATTTTGACCGAGCAGAACAGCTATCAATACTTTAAATTATTTTTATTACAAAGTATCAACACCTAGTTATGCTAGTAATCTTGAACAATTTATACACAAATCTATTCCAATCAGAATTGTTAGGAATTAGTGCAGAAATAAATACGATAGAGATCTGTGCAGATATTACGGATGCTGATTTAGAAACGCATAGAGATTTCCTTGCTAGTGTCACCTTGACTAACAGTGTTGCTTTTATTGCTGCATATGATACTTTTCAGTGTGTAGCATACTTAAGCCATTTTCTGAAAAAAAAATCTAAAAACATGCTACTATATACATGTCACTATTTTAAATAACCATTTATTTAAATGTAACAAAAACAATTAGTTTAGGTAGTACGAGTTAATCAAACAGATAATAAATAACTAAGTATTTGATGGTTCTCCTTCAATA
>CALJIY010000498.1 GCA_937973945.1 uncultured Saprospiraceae bacterium
GAAAAAGTAATCGTTCCTCATTCGAGATCGAAAAGGAATGTTCATAAGTAGGTTATTGAGTAAAAAATTACTCAGTGTTAAAAGAAAAAAACAGGGGAAATTAGACAGGGGAATTGTTTAGAATTAGAAAGGGAGCGAGGAAGGATGGATCTTAATATCAATACACGTTAAGTCATGTAATTAAGATCCATCCGGAATAGAAAGGAAGAATAAGTAAAATGTGTATCACTATTGATTCGTACTCTAGCCTTACTAATATATCTCTAAGGAAGATAGGCTATACGTGGGTATAGGTATCTCCTAAATTATCTTATACAAGAATTCAAATAATCCAATATCACGCAAAAAGAATTTTATTGTGTTCTCAATTTTACCACTACAAAGACACTTAAACTACTTGCTATAAGCCTTTTCAAATGGTGTATTCTTTTTACATATATACAAAAGACTATTTGTTTTGTATTGTTAATAAGGGGAATATAGTAGCGCTATCATATATAACGCTATAAATAAAAGGGGGGAGGATCCTAAAAGGGGAGAATTAAGATCTGAGGAGTAAAATACATTGTGTTATTCTTCAAAATTCATGCCACTCTATCCTGTCAAGAAAAGGCGAAATAATAAGAAAAAGTATTTTTTTAGTTTGGCAGCGTTTTTGCATTCTCCAAAATAGTTCTCAATTTTATACTTTACTATATCACTTCAATTAGAAAAAGAATTAGTTTACTTATGTCATAGGTAAGCCTCTTTTTTATTATACACTTCCTACCTATTGCTTTTTCAAATGATTTTAGCTGAAAAGCTAAATATTGTTAGGCAAAATCATTTCATGGCTTTTGTTGAATGAATCACAAGGCCTGTATGATTTTTATCCGCCAATTAGTAACGATAAAAATAGCTTGTCTATCATAGATCAAGTTCTTCTTTCATTGTTACTTACAATGCTAAAATCATGAGAAAATTAACACTACTGCTAAGCTTACTATTTGTTATGTTTCAGATAGCGTTAACAGCACAAATACAATTGACTGTTGAACTACAACCTGATAATGTCACTTATTTAGTAAAATTAAAACCAGAGACTTCGTATTCCGCTCCTCTCAATACAACGAATAATGGGCAAATTACTTTTGTGCTACCTACTGGTGGTTTTCAAGTAGGAAATGTCATCAATAAGACTGGCCTTTGGAGTAGCGGTAGTATGATTCAAGCTCCTGAAGAAAATCCTTCAATGGATTATTTAATGTTTCAATTACAAAGTGGAACATCAGATATTGCCTATGTAGAAGGAGAAGAAGTGGAATTATTTTCTTTTGAAAATACAGGCTCTTGTACTGGCACTTTAAATTTTATAACCGAGGATGATCCATTTTGGCCACCAAACTCGCAGCAAGTAAATCCAGGTATATTAATATCTGTTTTAGGAGCTGGTTTGGGTAATGCCTATGAGGGAAGTTATGGGGAACCAGCCAATTGTCTTGGAACGGATGTCCCTACAGACACCATGTCTACCTCAACTGAGGTTATAACAATTAGTGCCGTTAATTTAGAAGACCCGACTATTTGTAACAGAGCGGATGGAAAAATTACTATTGTTGCTGCAGGTGCAGAAGATACACCACTTCAATATAGTATTGATGGTGGATTTGTTTGGGAAGATAGTAATGAATTCAACAATTTAGAATCTGGTATTGAATACGATATTAAAGTTAGAGATATTCTAGGTCTTAATTTTGCAGATTATGGCATTGTAGAATTAGAATTCCCTAAAGTAGCAGATGTGAGTTCTATTGTTGCAACTCCAGCATGTGGCGAAACACTAGGTAGCGTTGTCATAGAAGCAACTAGTATTAATCCAGATGCCACTTTAAGATTTAGTATTGATGGTGGCATGACTTGGCAAAACGTAGGTACTTTTCTAAATCTTGAAACTGGTACTTATGACCCTCAAATAGGCCTAGAAGGAGCTCCTTGTATTGACGGTAATTTAGAAGCAATCACCATTGATAGCGTAAATTGTCCAACAGAGGAAGGAGACGGCTCAAGTACAGATGGATCTGGAGGAAATGCAGAAGAAGAAGAAGAAGAAGAAGAAGAAGAAGATTTTGATGGCGGAGACGGCGGATTTGATGTTGATTTAGCGAATATATTCCTAGGAGAAACCGACTGTGCCTTTGCTTATGTTTTAGAAGCTACCGATGGTGTATTCACTATGTCCATTTTGTCAGATACTAGTTTTAGCCCTCCTTTTAATATTACCTCAACTGCACAAATTACAATCAAAGTACCAACTGGTGATTTTGAAATAACTAATTTCACCAATCTTATAAATGGTGTTGTATTCTCTGCAAACTCCAGATCAGACAGCCCTATGGAGGCACCTGAAAATGATTATATTTCTTTTGGACTCGATACAAGAGGTACTCAGGGAATTGTCTATAATAAAGGAGAAAAAATACCATTGTTCACTTTCGAAAACGGTGGTACTTGTACAGAAAAACCTGTGCTTCTAATGGATAATGATACAGATCCTTTTTTCCCTCCAAATAGTATGAATGCTAATGTAAGTCAACAATTAACCGTTTCTGGTATGGGTGGTAGTGGCGCACCAGTTTGCATTAGTAATCTATATATTACAGATTGTGGAATCCACGCTCAAGAACCTGAAAATCCAGTCGACACAATGGATACTACAAATCCAGTTGACACAATGGATACTACAAATCCAGTTGATACAATGGATACTACGAATCCAGTTGATACAATGGATACCATGAATCCAATTGATACAATGGATACTATGAATCCAATTGATACAATGGATACTATGAATCCAGTTGACACTACCTCTGTAGAAGAGGAAGAAGAGGAAGAAGAAGGACCTGAGGCGGGAGGTAATGATGTTGATACCATGACACTTAGTATACCTGTAGATACCAAAACCACTATTTGTCTGGATTCTGTATTGACAATTGATGTAGTAGCATCTACCTCATTATGTAGCGAAGATGAAGATATTAAAGTAACACCGATAGAAGGAACTAAGTGTATAGAAATCGAACCGATCAATCCATTTTCGGATTCTAAAACCGTTTGCGTCGTCCATTGTAATGCAGCTAACGTGTGCGATACCACCATTATTAGTATTTGTCCAAAAGTTAATTTGGGCGACGATTTAAGTATATGTTCAGGAGAGACCGTTCAGCTCAATCCTGTAGGTGGTAGTGGTACTTATCAATGGACGACGACAGGCGATATCAGTTGTACAGATTGTGCAAATCCAGATATTCAACCAACAACAACTACCGAATATCAATTAGATATTATGACACCTAATGGTTGTCAGTCATCTGATACCATTTCAATCGATGTAGCGAATAATCCCGTGATAGATATGGTGGTAGGAGAAGCGCCTACAGAATGTAAAGAAAACGGATCTATCGCTATTACATTAGCTACTGAAAACGATGCTGTTCAATATAGTATTGATAATGGTCAGACTTATCAGAACGAAAATAATTTTTCTGATTTAGCACAAGGAGATTATCAAGTTTTATCAAAAGACACCATCAGTAACTGTATAGATACTTGGTCGGAAGTTGTCCAATTGATGGATGCAAGTTCTGTAGCTATTGAAAATATTGCTATCGTTCACCCAAGTGCTTGTAGTGAAGCTAAAGGTAGCCTTACAATCATGGTTACTGCTGATGCTGCATCCGTTATAGAATATAGTATTGATAACGGAGATAACTGGGGTAATTTGGCGGTGTTCAATGAATTAGAAGAGGGAATATATAATGTAATGGTAAGAATTGAAGGCGCAGAAGACTGTGTTGTTTCTTATCAAAACAATCCTATCGAATTAGCCATTCCAGAGGCAGCGAGTGTCCTTTCTGGATTAGCAGATCGAACATTCTGTGAAACAGATGACAATATCGTTGAGATTATTATTAATGAATCTATATCTGATTTTTCAATTGATGGCGGAGAGTTTGTTGAGGCGAATATACAAGATTCTTTATTCTCCTTCAAACCAGTTATGAACAGTGATACGACTGACTATAACATCACTTTAATATCAGAAAATGGGTGTGATGTAATGGGTAGTCTTAAAGTAATGCTTAGAAATTGTGACGAAGTAGTTTCTTGTGGATTCTTTAATGGCTTAGATACACTTCGAGCAGTGGCAGAAGATAGCATGGCTGTTGTTTGTTTGCCTATCTCTGATATGGATATTTCAGAATTTGAATTTTTACAAGACGGTATTAGTTATGATATGACTTTTGGGGAATGTCTAGAAGAATCTATTTTTTATGGATTCAATGCGGCATCTCTAGGTACGCCTCCTTTCTTATTAGAAGAATGGATTGTTAATCAAGATACCTTAAAAGATCTTGAATTTTCCAGTGCAGAAGAATTAATTAATGC
>CALJIY010000499.1 GCA_937973945.1 uncultured Saprospiraceae bacterium
AAAAATCAGTGCATAGCCTAGCTACGGACTTATTTTTTGGAGATGAACTAGATTCGGGGAATCTAGTGACCCGCTTGCGGATGGGGTGCTAGCGGAAAAAGATATTTTCAGATATGTGTTTATTATTTAGAAACAACCCTAAAGGTATAGAAAAATAATACTATGTTAGAAAACTGGCTACAAGCCCCAAAGATAGATGTAGATAATTTAGCGTCTTGGCAATTAGGATCTAATATTTTACAACATGTTGGTGATCAATTTCCTGACCTTAGAACCAGCAAAATAGCACTGCTTGGCATTAGTCCTGAAACAGATACGATTCGTAAGTATCTATATCAAATGGGACATCCTTTTAGTAAATTTCCTATTGCGGATATTGGGAATCTTAGGAATTCTTCCGAAGATACTTTACTACCCGTATTGAAAGAGTTAATAGCAAGTAAAATTATCCCTGTCATTTTAAGCAGTGAGCCTGCTCCTTTTGTTGCACAATTTAAAGCCTACAAAGATCAACTAAAAAAAGTAAATCTTGTCGTTGTTGATGAAAAATTGGCCCACCACAAAAAGATAGACAACTATCTATCTGTCTTAAGAAAAGGCCGTAAACCAAGGCTAGGAAATTTAGGCCTCATTGGTTATCAATCTCATCTATCACCTCTTGGTAGTATCCATTATTATCAAAATAAAAATTACGATTGTATCCGACTCGGCCTAGCGAAATATCAAATGGAACAGATAGAGCCTGTTTTAAGAGATGCACACGCGGTCTATTTTAATATGGCTGCTCTTAAAATAGCAGAAGCCCCTGGCTTGTGGGAAAACTCTCCTAGTGGCTTCACTTCTGAGGAGGCTTGTCAAGTTTGCCATTATGCAGGTATTAGTGACAAACTAAGTTCTATTGGCTTTTATGGCTATTGCAAAGAAAAAGATCCCCAAGAACAAACGGCACAGTTGATTGCACAAATGATTTGGTATGCCATGGAAGGCATTTATTATAGAAAAAATGATTTCCCAATCTCCACAGAAGGGATGCTAGAATATATCGTAGCTCTAAAAGGATATGATCAGGAAATAATCTTTTGGAAAAGCACTAGAAGTGGCCGTTGGTGGATTGAGGTACCACATAAGAATAAGAAGAAAAAAAATCATTTAATTCCTTGTTCTTATGAAGATTATCAATTGGCTTGTCGCAATGATTTATCAGAACGGTTGCTAAATGTCATGGAACGGTTTGCGTAGATTCTTGATAGTTGACTATCACTATAATAAAATTTGGTTAAAAATTTGTAAAAAATAATTATATTCTTTATACTGTATTAATAAAGAATATACTTCCATTTTTTTCAAATACTACCAAACTATGAAGCAATTATCAGAAACTTGGTTTATTGAGGGCAACATCGATTTTGAATCTAAAAAATACACCCTCCTAGCTTACCTGCGTCGTATAGATCAAGCCTTTAATAAGCACCAACTATATCCCCAGTTATCTGATCTGATTTTCCATTATAATAATCTACAAAAATTCAGAAAGAATAAAGCAATATTACAGAGTCAGTTTCCTAAAAAACTAAGTAGTATACAGCTAGAGAAACTGCGACTCATTTATGAAGAAATGATTGGCGATAGTGAATTGATTATGCAAATTGAAGACATTGTTCATTATGCCATGCAGACGATGAAAGGGACTGTTACCGCGGGTGCTGATTTTTATGATTTTGTAGAAAATAGTTTGGCTATTTCTCCTGTAGGGATTTTGCCGCCACATGTGGATGAAGGATTTTTCTTTTTATGTGATGGTCAGTCGAATGTTATACGGGTATACGACTATCAACTCAGTATTATTAGTCGTCCTGATGATCAGTATCGAGCACTGCGATCTCAATTTGTTAATGAATGGGCTCGGAATTTTGTCAATACTTACGAAAGCATTAAACTAGAATTATTAAAGGAATGGACCTCTTTTGCATTACCTGCAGTCTATTGTATTGAAACAGATTTAACCTATCCTGTTGAAGCTACTTTATTGCCTGTGGCTAAGCGTAGTTTGGTTCGGCATTTAGCGGCGGAGGCGTAATTGAGAGGTCAGAGGTCAGATCGCTGCACTGTCAGTTGTCAAACTTGAGACGTTGACAGCTTGATACGCCAAAAGTCATAAGCAGTCAGACCGCTACGCTGTCAGACTTCTTTCTATTAAGCATATTGATCGTCGTCTTCTAAAAATATATTGTCCGTCCCACCGCCATCTCTAAAGATCAGTCGAATATTATAAAAGAATAAAAGCAGGGCCACCCCTAACCATAAATACATCCATACAAAAGCGGGTACAACCACAAATATTTTAGCATACTGCGCTAAGTCGGAGGTAGGGCCTACATTAAAATCTTGAATGATGTAGAGGATACTCGCCAAGCCAAAGAACAAGAGAATGTCTGAATCAAAATTCGTTTTATTAGCTATAAAAAATAGGGCCGCTGCAAATAATAATAACATCCCTGTTGTAAATAAAGAGGTAAACCACACTAAGCCAACAAAAACCATGATGGCTGCTAATATGTAGGTCGTCGTTTTAGCTACGGTGTTATTGGCTCTAGAACCTATATAAAATAGTAGGTTTCCAAAAATGGCACTACCGATATATCCGCCCATTAAAATGATAGCTCGACTGCCTCCTGCTGTCCAACAGACCCCACTTCCATCTGGTCGTATTTCTAAATTTGCTACTCTCCCGCCTGTGATTAATGCACCGAAGGCATGGCCAAATTCGTGTAAGAAGGTGACTAACATTCTGATAGGATACAGGATCATTTTTCCGTAGGTTCCTCCGTAATAGGTGAGGCCTAGGTAGATGCCTAGCATGACTAGAATTCTTATTAATAGGTTATTTTTCATTTTTCCATGACTGCGTCATGTCTCCCATGACTGCGTCATGGGCTACAGGATCTCGTCCCGTTGGGACTGTTTGTTACTTTATGTTTTCATTCCCATGATTGCGTTATGGGTTACGAGATGTCCTCCTCCCACGGCTGCGTCATGGGTTACAGGATGTTTGGCTGAGACTCTTTGTGCTTCTGAGCACAAGCCTACCCAGCCGTTGGGACTGTTTGTTATTTGATTTGAGTACTTGCTACTCAATCGTTAGGACTTTTTATGACTCAATTAGCTCTGCTGGGATTTCTATGATTTTGGCTCTTAGGTATTCTCCTAGGGTTTTGGCTTGGCCGTCCATTTTTGTGGTGGCAGCTACGCCATCTCCTAGAAAACCGATTAGATAGAAGTTTAAGCCTAGTAAATTGGGGAAGTCATAGCGTACAATTTTAAAGGCCGCTGTGTCTGGTAATAGCTCTTTTAGTTTTTTGACGGTTAAGAACTCTTTTAGGAACAAATAAGAGGCAGGTGTTTTGCCCCAAATACCCAAATTCGCATTGCCTCCTTTATCTCCTGAACGTGCGGCAAATAGCCTGCCTAAAAATATTTTCTTGGTTTTTTTAGTGTTAAATCTATGCTTGTATTTGGGTTTTGCTTTCTTGATTGTTAATGCTTTCCCTGTTGGAATAACTTCCTTTACTTCTATTTTATTGCCATCTACATCGACCATTTGTAGCAAATGCTTTTTATCTATTAAAGCAGGAAAATTGACGATTCTTGGACTGGCAGGGCTTGGTGCTTGGCTCATACAAAATCCTGGAATTGTACACAGTGCCATTTCTACTATTGTTCCCGTAAACATTTTTCCTGCTTTCTTCGGATCTCTATCTACTACATTAATTCTAAGGTGCGCAAAGGCTTCTTCATTGTGAGTCGGATCTATTTTGTTTGTTTTTAAATATTGAAATTGTAGTTTATCAAAAGCTTTTTCTCCACCGACAGCTTCCAAAAATGATTGTTTAAAAATGGCTACTTTTTCGTCAATATCTAATCCCGCTATATGGAGGGTCATGCTATTTTGAAAACCACCCATACAGTTGACCGTTACCTTGGCACTTGTTGTTGCGGGTGTTCCTTTCGTGCCTTTAATACTTACTCGATCTTTTGCTGCTTGTTCGATTTTTAAGGTATCAATATGCGCTACTACATCAGGTGTGATATATGCAGGGGCATTCACCTCATATAGTAATTGAGCCGTGACTGTTCCGACGCTAATTAATCCACCTGTATTAGGATGCTTTGTGATAATAGAACTACCATCTTCGAAAACTTCTGCAATAGGGAAGCCCAGATTTTTATAGGTAGGCACTTCCTCGAAATTAGAATAATTTCCGCCTACTGCCTGTCCACTACATTCGATAATATGGCCTGCTACTGCTACCCCCGCTAATTCATCCCAGTTATTTCTTTTCCATCCAAAATGATAGGCTGCTGGCCCCATTACAACAGCTGCATCCGCCACTCTACCTGTCACCACAATATCCGCCCCATCCTTCAATGCCGCTACAATCCCCCAACAACCTAAATAGGCATTCGCCGATACTGGTGGCAATCCATATTTGGACAGGGTAATGTTTTTTTCTAAATGGCTAATTTTAACGCCTTTCTTTTGTAATTCTGCTAGTCGAGGCATTAAATTATCTCCTTCTACATAGGCAATCTTTGGGTGGACTTGCAAAGTTTTTGCGACATCTTTTAATGCTGCTGCTAATCCTGATGGATTCAATCCTCCTGCATTTACTACTACCTTAATACCTTTATCTAAGCAGGTTCCCATGATCCCCTCCATCTGTCTCAAGAAGGTTCTAGCATAACCCAATTCTGGTCGTCTTGCTTGTGATTTATACAAAATAGCCATCGTCAGCTCTGCTAAATAATCTCCTGTCAAAAAATCTATTGGACCACCTTCTACCATTTCTTTGGCGGCACTCAATCTATCTCCATAGAAGCCACTCATGTTGGCGATGATTACTTTGTTTTTTTTGTTTTGCATATGTTAGTTTTTAGAACAGAGAATAGAGACCGTTTCACTGAGAGAGTAGAGACTGCAAAGTAGGCGTTCTATTTATGATTTTAAATATCCATTTCCATTTCATACTGATTAATTGTATTCTGTAAACCATAAGTTAGTAAGTTTTCAATTAAATCTACTCGTCGATCATCCACATTAACGATCCGTACTTCCTTAGCCACTTGACTAATCGCCGCAGTAATGGTAGCGAAATCTTCTGTTTCCACTTCTACTTGTGCAAGCCGACCATTTGTTGGATTGATGATAAAATAACCGAGCAGTTGATTCGCAGGATCTACTACAGTATAGGTTTCATACTCCTTTCCCAATTGGACTAAGGCATCATTGGTATGATCCCAAGAATAAAAATTATGTTTAGGATATCCTAGCTCCTGTAGTTCAGAAAAATCTATTTTTTTGATTTTAGGAACTTGCTCACTTTCTGAAAGAGTTCCTTTATAACAGTTTAGATTTCGCTGAATAGCAAAACCTATTCGCTGATAGACTCTGATGGCTCTCGCATTGTCTTGAATGACTTCTAAAACGCATTTGGTGATCCCTTTTTCTTTTAAAAGAGGAATAGCGTAAGCATATATTTTATCGACCAATTGTCGTCCTCGATAGGCAGGTAGTACGCCTGTACCTGTGTTGAATGCAGTCAAATGTCCATTGAGTCGATCAACGCCGTTGATGATAAAGGCTACTAATTTACCCTTATCGAAAGCGCCATAACAGTATTCAAAATCGACTCGTGCACCTTGGTATCTTTTTCTCCAATAGGCTACATCCGATGGCATTTGGACGAAATAACCATCGAAGGCTTCCAGCAGGCATTCGACAATATCTTTTAGCGGGGTTTCTTTCAGATTTTTTATTTCTATTGAGGAAGATGCTTTATTTAAAAACTCATCTGTAAAATGTGCCTGCCGTTTAGGTTGCTTAAATTTTTCCTGGTTGTAAGAGCTAGATTGTCCTTTAGGAATGGATAAACTTTTCCAGGCATCGCCTTTTATTAATGTGCCTATAAATACGATTTGCCCAACATGGTAGGCATAATGTGCCAACTGTCTATTGATAGCCTCGACTATACTATGCCCCATATTTCGAATATAAACAATGGTATCGAAATTATCTTCATCAATAGCATCAATAGCCGTAAATAGACACTGCCATCCATCTTCCCATTTCGCCAATAGTTCTTCCTTATTTTTAATATCTTCTACAAACTCTTGGTCCCTCTGTCGCCATTCTTTTTCTCCATCCGTTGTTAGAAAATCCGTCCATCTAGATTTCATATTTCCCCAAAGATGCTTGACAATAATCGCTATTGAATTAGCCTCTGGATGGTATTTCCAAAAAATATCCGCTGCCTCTATTTGAGAAAAAGTTTGGTCGCCTAGTAGTTTATAATACTGAAATTGTTTTTTGATACTTGTTAGGTAATTTTCTTTCATTACGCTGTTTTGAGAATGTTCCCCTTTTTATCTTGTTGAATCGTCTTGAAAGAGGGCTGCTGTTCTAGCAACTGGATAAAAACATCCGCATTTTCTAAGGCAGAGATAATAATTCTTTTCTTTATTCCACTATTTAATATAATCGTCATTGTGGTGTTTTTGGCAAATACAGAGTCTTCTCCTTCTCTAACAATTATTCGCTTAATATCTTCAAAATAAATAGTCTTTTTAAATGCATTCAATCGAGATATGAGTAGCCCTTCTTTCGTCATACTATATCGTACAAACAATACTTTACCATAAAAAAGTAGAAACAAGAATAGTGTCAGTATCATACATCCTAAAAAAAATGTATCCATGTTTAAGCCCTTAGACATTACCGCATTTACCATTGCAAGCCATATACAACCAATGGCAATTGACTTTATTTTTGCTGACCAAGCGTATTTAAATGTTTTCATTGGTAAATGATTTTAATTACACTGTAATAAAAATATTCTATAAGTATTAATAGCCCTTCCGCTCGGTCAAAATCTGAGCGGGATGCCCGACAAAAACAGCATGAGGAAAGTCAATTCCGAACCCGAAGGGATGGGTGGCTTGTTTTTGTCTAGGTTTTTTGGTTCTATCATCGCACTTTATGCCTCTGGGCATAAGCCTACACAGGATGCAAAAAGAACAATATTTAATTCCATAAAACTTTTATCACAGAGTAATTCTTCTTAATGCTTTGATGATCTTAAACTAAGTCTAGCTTTGTCCAGCAACGGGAAGTTGCTGGACAAAAAAATCCTACTTTTCTACGCCAAAGCCACTGTTCGAATCACCTCAATTTCTCCTACTGTTTTTGGAATAGGTGGTCCTAATACTTTTTGACCTTTTCCCGTAATCAAAACATTGTCCTCAATACGGATACCTCCAAAATCTCGATAGCTTTTTAGCTTTGAATAATTGATAAAGCTTTTGAACTTACCTTCCTTATTCCAACGATCTATTAATTCTGGAATAAAGTAGATACCAGGCTCTACCGTCATGACATGCCCTTTCGCCAAAGCTCTCCCAAATCTAAGTGAACGCAAACCAAATTGTGGACTTCGTTTTATATCATCCGTA
>CALJIY010000500.1 GCA_937973945.1 uncultured Saprospiraceae bacterium
TGATTTACAAAATCCAAAGAATCTTTGCCTTCATGTGCATCAGGAGTTGGGTCTGTAAATAGACGATCGTATTCTCGTACTTCAACGTCAATGGCATGTGCTACAGATACCCAATGCAAAACCCCTTTCGCTTTCACGCCAGAAGTATCTTCCCCACTTTTACTATCAGGAAAATAAGTACAGTGAATTTCTGTAATCACTCCATTTTCATCTTTGATAAAAGATTCTCCACGAATGATATAAGCCCCTTTCAATCGTACATTTCGTTCAGGCCCAAGTCGATAGAATTTCTTTGGAGACGGAGGATCTTCCCTAAAATCGTTTCGTTCAATATAAATTTCTCTTGAGAAGGGTAGGGTACGACTACCTTGCGTTTCATCCTCCGGATTATTGATAAGGGTTAACTCTTCTGTTTGCCCCTCCGGATAATTGGTAATGACCACTTTTACTGGATCAATGACCGTCATTACTCTAGGGGCCGTCTTATTTAATTCATCCTTTACACAAAATTCTAATAGACTAATGTCTATCAAATTTTCTCTTTTAGCAACCCCCACTTTATCGCAGAATGTACGAAGTGCCATAGGCGGATAGCCTCTTCTGCGCATACCAGAAATAGTTGGCATTCTTGGATCGTCCCAAGAGCTGACAATTCCTTCATTCACTAATTTTAATAATCGACGCTTACTAGTGATCATATAGCTCACATTCATCCGAGCAAATTCATATTGCTTAGATGGGAAAATTTCTAGTTGCTCTATGCACCAATTATATAAAGGACGGTGATGGATAAATTCTAAAGAACATAAAGAATGCGTAATCCCTTCTATAGAATCAGACTGACCGTGGGCAAAATCATACATCGGATAGATGCACCAGTCATCACCTGTACGATGGTGGGTGGCATGTTTGATCCGATAGATCACTGGATCTCTCATCAGCATATTAGGAGCCGTCATATCTATTTTTGCTCTTAATACCCTAGCGCCATCTGGGAAATCTCCATTTTTCATTTTCGCGAATAGCTCCAAATTTTCTGCGACACTTCTACTTCTAAAAGGACTATCAGTGCCTGGCTTAGTCGGCGTGCCTTTCAGCTCTGCTATTTGCTCGGGCGTAGAATCATCGACGTAGGCTAATCCTTTTTCAATCAACTTGACCGCAAAGGCATATAATTGAGGAAAGTAATTAGAAGCATATAATGCTTCCCCGTTCCAATCAAAACCTAACCACTTTATATCTCGCTTAATTGCCTCTACATATTCCGTATCTTCTGTTACGGGGTTGGTATCATCAAAACGCAAGTTACAAGCACCTCCATACTTCTGAGCAATACCAAAATCAACACAAATAGCTTTAGCATGTCCAATATGCAAATAGCCATTGGGTTCTGGTGGAAAACGAGTTAGTACTCGTCCATCATGTATGTTTCTTTCAATATCATCTTCTACGATTTGCTCAATAAAATTGAGCGACTCTTTTGTTTCTGTTGACATACTATATTTCTTTTAGAATAGAGAAGTGAGAGTAGAGAACAGAGACGCATTTCGTTTAAAAATAGACGATGTTCATTTGTTTTAAATGAAATACGTCTCTGCTCTCTGTTCTCTACTCTCTATTCTATTTTCAAAATGTGCTGTTATTATATACTTTGAACTTCTTAAATAGTTATAAAGTTCCTAGATTCTTTACATTCTTAAACAACTTCATTGACAAAAATGCAAAGATAATAGAAATGAACATAGCTTTCCATTATCCAAAAAAAGAGCCTTGAAACGATTGCTTCAAGGCCCTTTTTTGTGTCTATTTTGTCCGAAGACTAAAACTTAAGCTTCAGCTACGACTTTAGGTTCTTTTGGCTCTTTGCCAACAGACAAGATATGGTCATCGACTAAGATCCTTCCACAATGTTCGCAAGCAAGAATCTTCTTTCTATTACCGATTTCTAACTGAATCTGTGGTGGTATCTTATTATAACACCCACCACAAGAATCTCTTTGAACCGTAACAACAGCTAGTCTATTTCTATAAGAAGCTCTGATTCTATCATAGGCGTTTAATAAACGCTCATCTATCTTCTTTCTAAGCTTATCAGATTTTCTTTTTAGCTTTTCTTCTGTTTTTTCCGTTTTCTCAATAATCTTCTCTAATTCTACTTTCTTCAATTCTAAATCCTTCTCTTTCTGCCCTTGTCTTGCTTCTGCCGCTTTCAGGGTATCTTCTTTTCCACCAAGAGATTTTTGAGCCTCTCTAATTTTCTTTTCAGATAGCTGAATCTCTAATTTTTGTAATTCTAATTCTTTAGATAGAGCATCATATTCCCTGTTATTCTTCACATTGTCCATCTGCTTATTATACTTCTCTATCAGTGCCTCAGACTCTGTGATGTTGGTTTTATGCTTTGTTACATCATCCTTCACTTTGTCAACATCTCCTGTTAAACGCTTTACTCTAGTCTTTAGGCCTTCAATCTCATCTTCCAAATCACTAACCTCCATAGGTAGCTCTCCTTTCAATATCTCGATCTCTCCTGTTTCGGAATCCACTAACTGCAATTCATATAATTGCTTTAATTTTTCTGCGATTGATAGTTCTTTTGCCATATTTTTTTGGATTTTTAGTACCTATTTATATAAAGGCTAAACGATTCTTATTGCTTGATTAACAATAAATTAAATATGTATTAAAAAAAATACTGAACAGGATTGGTATTATGTTCTGTAATTTGGGTTGCAAAATTACGAAATTTTTGCCTTAATAACCCATAAAGTAACTCATTTGTGAATTGTTCGCTTTCATAATGTCCAATATCGGCAATAATAATCTGTCCATCGGCATCAAAAAACTCGTGATACTTATAATCTGCCGTAATAAATATGTCTGCTTGCTCTCGGATTGCATAGGGGAGCAGAAAACCACCAGATCCTCCACATACGGCCACTTTTTTGATCTTTCTATCCAGAAATGCCGTATGTTTAATACAGGTGGTATTCATTTTTTCCTTTAGAAAGGATAAAAATTGTAGATTGGTCATTGCCCTTGGTAGTTTGCCAATCATACCTGAACCTATTGTAGCTAAACTATTTTCAACGGCTACTATATCATAACTTAAGATATGTTTTGACAATGTGTCGTCTAATAAAAAGCTGATTTTATGTAGGAGATCAGCAGGAAAAGCTAATTCTAATTTAGCTACGGCCTCTCCAGTAAGTTCCTTCGTTCCTGCGCCGATACCTGTATAGCTTACATTTTTTTCAACAACATGTCCTGCACCTGCTTCAAACAAGCTATTTCTTACCTTATCGATAGCTTTTACAGGTACGAAAATGAATACTTTTTTCAAGAGCTTTTTTGGTGCTAGTATCTTCGTTTTCTCTAAGCCTAATCGCTTAGCAATCATTGCATTAACCCCATTATTATACATGTTGTCCAGATTTGTATGGATCGCATAAATGGCAATATCTGCTTTAATCGCGCTGATAACGGTTCGTTCTATATAGTTTTTACCATTAAATCGCTTCAATCCTTTGAATACGATTGGGTGGTGGGCAATGATCAGGTTGCAGCCCTTGTCTATGGCTTCTTCTACGATGTCTTCTGTAGAATCTAAACAGACTAGCGCACCGGTTATTTCCCAATTGGCGTTCCCTACGATGAGCCCCGCATTGTCATAGCTCTCTTGGTATTGTGGCGGAGCAATAGATTCTAAATATTGAATGACTTCTTTGATTAACATGGTTCCGTTTTGTCTGCGATTTGAAACAGACTTGGGAAGTTTTTAAAACTTCCCAAGTCTTTAAGTACGTTACTAAGTATTAAAATTAGTTATTTCCTGAAAAAATAAGGAATCTGCTCACAGCACTCCTCTGCAATTATACAATTTTACGCTTTGTAAAGAGGAATTGTTATCCAAATTACTATATTTGCTATGATAGCGGAGTCCTTTAATCAGAATACGACTACGATCAAATGACCTAGCTTTATAAAACTGAATTTTAATATTCTTTGACAAGTTGAGCGTTCTACGGAACGCGGAAAGAATAACTTATCAGAGAATCCATTTTTACAATATCAACGACATGTTTAAATTATTTTACAAAAAAAGATTGACACTAGTTATTTGCCTATTAATAGGCTTTTTAATTAGTGAAACAACTTATGCGCAAAGGACTTCCAATCATGGAAATAAATTTGAGCAATTAGACCAAGAGCTGCCAACGCCTAATCAGTATAGAGGTATTGATGGTGCGCCAGGGCCTGAGTACTGGCAACAGCAAGCGGATTATAAAATTGACTGTACACTAGATACAGAGAATCAAAGATTAACAGGAAAGGAAACGATTACCTACTACAATAATTCACCGAATACGTTGAAGTATTTATGGTTGCAATTAGATGAAAATGAGCATAGAGCAGATGCAGATAATCAAAAATTTAATCCGAGTTCTGTTAGATCTGTCATGAGTGAGCGGGACTTAGAAAGATTGAATCCTGCGGCAGGTCGAGAAAAATTGGGTTGTAATATTGAATCGGTTACAAGTACGACTGGCAGTGCGTTAAAGTATACGATCAATAAGACCATGATGCGGATAGATTTAACGAAGCCATTAAAGCCAGGTGAAAAAATATCGTTTAATATAGCTTGGAACTACTACCTAACCAACAGAATGACGCAAGGAGGTAGAGGTGGTTATGAGTATTTTGAGGACGAAGACAATTATATCTTCACAATTACCCAATGGTTTCCTAGAATGTGTGTGTATGGCGATGCCGATGGCTGGCAAAATAAGCAGTTTACAGGTAGAGGAGAGTTTGCTTTAAACTTCGGAGACTATGATGTAAAAATGACTTTGCCTGATGATTATATGGTCGCTTCTACAGGAGAATGTCAAAACTATGGTTCTGTCCTTTCTTCAAAAGAATACCAACGGTATCAAAAATCTAAGAATGCTACCGAGCCTATGGAGATTCGAACCTTAGAAGAAGCAAACAAAAATGCAGCAAGTCCGAAAAGTAAAAAGATGAAGACTTGGCATTATAAAGCAAAGGCTGTTCGAGATTTTGCTTGGGGAGCGAGTCGTAAGTTTGTATGGGATGCCATGCACCACACAACGACAGAAGGAAAGAAGGTGATGTGTATGAGTTATTATCCAAAAGAATCTTATCCGATTTATAGCAGATACTCGACTAAAGCGGTAGAACATACCTTAAGAACTTATTCTCAATATTCTATTCCTTACCCATATCCTGTGGCTATTTCCGTAGAAGCAGCAAATGGTATGGAATACCCAATGATCTGTTTCAACTACGGTAGAGCGGATGAGGATGGGACCTATACGGAGCGAGCAAAGAAAGGA
>CALJIY010000501.1 GCA_937973945.1 uncultured Saprospiraceae bacterium
GTACCATTTGGTTGGGTGATGTAAGAAACAGCAGCACCAATGTTCATATTGGTATTCTTATCTACTGCTGCGCGATACATTAAACCAAAATTGGTGACACTATAACTCTGTCCATTATCATCTGCAGGTAATTTACTAAAATCTATACTAGTTGGACCTAATTGGCCATTTAATATATTATCCTCAAAACTTAGATCTGTTTTATTTTTAAACTCTCTAGAAACACTACCAAACTGAATCCCTCCCACAAAAAATCTAGTGCCTTTCTTATCTAATGCCAAGTGATAAGAGGCAGAAGCTAAAAAACCAGTATTGGTTAAGCCTCCTGTACCAGCCTTATCTGCATATAGCGCCATGCCACCACTTAGCCAATCATTCTTTCGTACCATAATAATAGGTACATCTACGAAGAAAGACGGCGTTCTAAATCCATTCCCTCCAGGCGTTTTTCCTTTGACAAAATTATATTGGTCTCGATACAAGCCCCCAATTCTAGCAGTTCCTTCAAAATCCCCAGTTAATGCAGGATTTAAGGTCATGGGAGACATCGTGAATTGGGTCCAGTGTATATCCTGACCACGAAGTACTCCTGTACTGGCGACTAAAAGGCTAATAAAAAATAGATGTTGAAGTAATTTCATATAGGCGTTATTTCTAGTGGTATTTAAGCTACAAAATAAGAATAGAGGGCAGAGAAGAGAGACTTATTTCGATTAAAATTGAAAAGAATTCATCATTATTTAAATGAAATCTTTCCCTATTTCTTTCCTGTAATTCTATAATCTGTATAGTAGACTTGTTCGGCGACATCTTGATGGACGATATGGGCAAAATTTAATTTTGTACGGCGTTAAAATTTTTAGCAATAGCTACGGCTATTCCGAAAAATTTTACCTTGTACAAAACTAAATTTTCCGCCATCTCGCCTCATCAGCTATCGTCGAACAAGTCTAGTCTTAAAACTGTGACTATTAAAACTTTCAGTAGCACATTACATTCTTAAAGCAGAGCAGTAGTAAAGAGATAAAGTTCACCTATTAAAAAACGAAATTTCGTTGTATACAAACGAGAATAGTCTCTATTCTCTGCTCTCTATTCTCTGCTCTAAAAGATAGCGTACGCTAAAAGCGCAAAAGTGACTAAAAAAATAACCCCTTTTTAGGCCAAAAATACAATTTCTACGCTTTAGTCTCTACATAAAAAAGAATTCCTATAAAAGAGAACGGACTTTCGTCATGGATTTTGCATTGAATACTGTAATTTAACATAGAAATTGTTTAAAAATTTATTTCAGGTCTTAAACAAGTTCATAAAAATAGAGGCTAGCATATGAAAACACTGCAAACGAAGGTATTAATAATAGGAGCGGGGCCGACAGGATTGATGATGGCCTGCCAATTGGCGAGACATAAAGTACCATTTATCATTATAGATCAGAAAAAAAGTATTACTAATGAGACAAAAGCACTAGGCGTACAGGCGAGAACGATGGAGGTATACCAACAAATGGGAATTGCGCAAGAGGCATTGCGTAGAGGATTGATCGGCGAAGCGGTCAACTTTGTTATAAAAGGTAAACCTACTAGACGGATACATTTGACAGAAATTGGTAAAGGCATCAGCCCTTTCCCTTTTATACATATGCTTGTGCAGCATGAGAATGAAGCCTTATTGCAGCATTTTTTAACAACAGAGGGCGAAAGTGTTTTATGGAATACCCATTTAGATAGCATTACGCAAACGAATACAGAAGTAGAAGCGGTAATTATTACTAAAGATGGAGAGCGCCAGACCATTCTTGCAGATTGGTTAGTAGGAGCAGATGGTGGAAGTAGTACGATCAGAAAGCAATTGGGCATGTCTTTTAAAGGAGAGACACACGAACAGACCTTTTTTGTCGCTGATACCCAGATTGATTGGGTTTTTGCGCAGGAATTGCATGTTTGTCTTGATAAAACAAAGTTTCTAGCTTTCTTTCCGATGAAAGGAGACCGAAAGTTTAGAATTGTAGGGGCTTTACCTAGCCATCTAGAAGATGTGGAAGGATTGGAATTTGAGGCCTTCATCGAAGAAGTGCTAGCCGATATGAGCATTAATTTAAAAGTAAGTAATACAGATTGGTTTAAGACTTACAAAATACATCATAGAGTAGTGCCTGATTTTCAAAAAGGACGTTGCTTTTTAGCAGGTGACGCTGCTCATATCCATAGTCCTGTTGGTGCGCAAGGGATGAATACAGGATTATTAGATGCTTATAATCTAGCTTGGAAATTGGCATTGGTCGTAAAAGAAAAATCAGCTACTAGTTTATTAAAAACTTATACAGAAGAACGCTTACCCTTTGCTCAAGAATTAGTAAAAACAACGGACCGAGCATTTGGGATGATTGTTTCTAAAAATCCTTTGTTGCGTTTTTTTAGAATGAATATTTTTCCCTCCCTTTTTAAAATAGGCACTTCTTATGATAAGATTCGAAAATTTGCCTTTGGTAGAATTTCTCAAACTGGGATTCACTATAGGGCAAGTTCTATCAATAGAGATCATGAAGCAGATGCTTTTACTACTAATGCGCCAGAAGCTGGGGATCGATTTCCTTATATCACTTCTAATAATACGAGTACCTTTGATTGGCTAGATGGGACTGCTTTTCAATTGCTTTATTTTTATACGAAACGAGACGAAGAGGAAATTGTGCAGTTAAAAAATTATATGGACCTATCTGATTTAGAGATTCAATTTCATCAGTTTGATAAGGAACGTAATGCTACTTTTTTTGAAGGATTGGGTATTAAAGAACAAGCATTGTTTATTGTTCGTCCTGATATGTATATTGGCTATCGGAGTGGGCGCGTGGACCTGATGGATATGGAGGTTTATTTTAGTCGCTTGTTGGGTGGGGAGGCACTTGGGTAGAGACGGTGAGCTGAGCAAAAAAAACATACATCATATATCCATCATGATTTGAACTAGATGGATTTATGA
>CALJIY010000502.1 GCA_937973945.1 uncultured Saprospiraceae bacterium
TCTTAGCCTTATTGTCTAAAGAAAATGCCCTCACCTTTTTAGCAATTGTCCCATTAACTTTATATTTCTTTAAAAATGCTTCTTTCAAGCAAATGGCAATCACGCTCACGCCTTTAGTGATTGCATCTGTCGCCTATCTAGTTATTCGATACCAAGTAATAGGTTATTTTTTATCCGTAGATGGTAAAGAGATTACGGATATCATGAACAATCCTTTTTATGGCTTGAGTGCTTCTGATAAAATGGCGACTGTTTTTTATACACTTGGTTTGTATTTAAAATTATTGTTTTTTCCACATCCATTGACGCACGATTATTATCCTTATCAAATCCCTATTATCGGCTGGGGAGATATGCGAGCCATTATTCCTTTATTGCTACATATTGGATTAGGAGTGATGGCTTTAATCGGCTTAAAGAAAAAGTCTATTTTGTCTTATGGCATATTGTTTTATTTAGCAACACTCTCTATTGTATCCAATGTCCCTTTTACAGTAGGTACCTTTATGAATGAGCGATTTATATTTATCCCTTCCATTGGTTTCTGCTTAATCATTGTCTGGTTATTAAAAGACCAACCAGCCAAATGGATGAATGGAAATAATATAGCGACCACTATTGGTATGGGTATATTAGCTTTAATGACTTTAGGATTTAGTTGGAAAACATTGGATAGAGTACCCGACTGGAAAAACAGATTAACCTTGAACACTTCTGGAGCATCTGCCTCTCCAAATAGTGCCAGAGCTAATTGCTTTCTAGGCACTGCCATTTTTGAAGAAGAGTATCGCAAGGAAACAGATGATGGAAAGAAAAAGGAATTGATAAAAGAGGTCGCTTATTTTATTGATCGTGCTTTAAGTCTTTATCCCACCTATGGATCTGCCTTAATCATGCATAGTGGAGTAGTTGCAGAAGAGTATAAATATGATCGAGATTTAGATAAGCTATTAGCAGAATTTCAGAGCATTCTTCAACGTAAAACGAATGTACCTTTTATAGGACAGTATATAGAATATTTGCTGGGCTCAGCTAATCCTCAAAAGTTAGGCGACTTCTGTTACAAGGTAGGCTACAATCATTTTACAGAAACTAAAAATGATTATAATAGTGCCATTAAATATTTGAAATACGGCTTGCAGGCCACGCCTAATGATCGACGGTTGTTACAAGGTATTGGGCAGACCTATCAATTGATGGGGAATGCGCAGGAGGCTAATAAGTATCTCTCCCGACTTTAGAGGTGCGGAGTTAGGGGAGGTATAGAACACAGAGGCACGGAGGCACAGAGAATATATATAACTCTGTGCCTCCGTGTCTCTGTGTTCTAAAAAAAACTCCAGTATCTCCCAACCCTACATTTGCTTCTGCACCTTCACCTGTGTAGTCGTATCCACCCCATTCAGTACCTCAATCTGAATACCATCAGACAAACCAACTTCCACCATTCTTTTTTCAAATTCTTGATCGCCAATTGCGATCTCTATATAAGTAGAATCTTCTTTAAAAATAATATCTCTTTCTTTGATGGTGATGACACTATCTCTTCTGTCCAAAATAATATCTCCATTCGCACTATAACCTGCCCGTAAAAAAATATCCGTCGTTGGTTGAATAGCGGCTCGTACTTCAAACTTAACCGTTCCTTCTTCCTCTTTTCCTTGTGGAGAAATAAACTCTAAAGTGGCATCAAATTTCTTATCTTCAATGGCCCCGATGGTTAATTCAATAGGCATACCTTCCTTCAATTTCCCTACATCTGATTCATCGACTTTTCCCTCAAAGATCAAGGAATTCATATCCGCAATATTGGCAATACTAGTTCCTTCATTAAAGTTGTTTCGCTCAATGACAGAAGACCCTTCTTCGACAGGTACATCTAGAACCATTCCATCTAATGTGGAGACGACGATGTTATTAACTTGCTTAGAATTTTTAGAAGCGCCTTCTTTTAATAATTGTAGATTATTGATAGCTCCATTGAGTTCTTGTTTACGAATATCTACTGTTGTTTCAAATTGCTTGAGTGTATTATCCGATACAATACTAGCATTATCAAGCGCAGCCTTGGCAATGCCTAAATCTCTTTTGAATTGATTGTAGGTCTGTTCGCTAATCACGCCTTCTTCAAATAAAGCTAGGTTTCGTTGTTCTTCCTTATCGGCATTCTCATAATTGACCTTAGCATTTTCTATATCCAATTTTTTACCAAAAACTTGTTTTTGTCGAGCAGCTTCTCGCTGTGCCTCTTCATATCTAATTCTGGCTAAGTCCACTTGATTCTGTGCATTGTTAATACTTACTTGGCTAGGAATTAATTGGATTTTTGCTAGCTTTTGACCTTTAGAAACTACTTCTCCTGCTTCTACATATAGCTCGTCAATCACGCCTGATACCTGCGGCTTAATCTGAACCTCATTTCTTGGTTTAATGGAACCAGTGGCGACTGTTTTGTTAATGATATTATTGACAGCAGGTTTCTCTGTATCGTATACTATCGGATCTTTTTTACTTTGCGTATAGAAATAATAACCTAGTCCAATAGATAAAATACCTAAGACTACTGCTGCTGCTATAAGACAACCTTTATTCATGTTTAAAGAGGTTTAAAATAATGGTTAGATTGTAAGGTGTCGGGTAACACAATCCTAACAATCTAACAATCATTGCAATCAAAAATTGTATGTTTATTCTATGCCTAATAGGCAGAAATTATTCATCTTTTAAAGCAACAACAGGATTTACATTTGCTGCCTGCATAGCTGGCACTAATCCCGTAAGCGCACCTGCAATAACGAGTATAAACAAAGCTCCTAAACCAACGCCCATATCTATTTGTGGATTTCTAAACATTTCCATTTCTGTGCCTGCCGCTAATTCCATCAAGTAGACTAAGCCCACACTGACTAATAATCCAAGATATCCGGCAATAGTGGTAATAAAGACAGACTCTAATAAGATCATGCTAATGATAGATTTTGGAGTAGCGCCCATTGCTTTTCGAATACCGATTTCTTTTGTTCGATCTTTTACGACGATCAACATAATATTTCCCACACCAATAATTCCAAATAACAAACTGCCGATCCCAACAAACCAAACCATAAATTTGATGCCATTGAATAAGCCCATAATTTCTTTGATCTCTTGTTCTAAATTATTTGATCCAAATCCTTGTGGATCATCCGGATGTATTTTGTGGCGTTGCTTGAGAAGTGTCTTTATTTTATCTTCTGCTTCAGAAGAATTAAATTTAGTATTAATGGTACAGGCAAACCAACTTACATGATTTGGACGGTTAACCATTTGTTGAGCCGTCGTCAAAGGTAGAAAAATAGTCTTCTCGTCATCTTCTCCATCTTCTCCTGAACGAGAAGATTCAAAAATACCTGCTACCAAAAAGTCGTTTCCTTGGATTTTTATGTACTCTCCAATGGCAGATACCTCTTCATCAAACAATTGTTTTTGCACCCGCTTTCCAATGATGGCTATTTTTCTTTTTTGTTCAATATCTCTTTGATTAATGAATCTACCTTCCTTAATATTTACTGCTTCTATTTTTAATAAATTAGGCATGTCCCCTCTTACATCAAAAGCCCCTTTTTTATCTTTGTAAGAAATCTCTCCAGAATTGACCCATAGCCTTGGTGCCATATATTCAATTTCCTCTTCTAGTTCATTTTCTATAGCCTTTATGTCGTCCATAGAAATTCTTACATTTCGACCTGGTTGAAAACCTTTATAAGGCATGGTCGTTCTGTTAGACCAGACAAATACAGAGTTATGCGCTAAGCCACCCAATTGTGCAAAGACGCCATTCTGTAAACCTGTTCCAGCACCCATCAATACAATCAACATAAAGATGCCCCAGAACACGCCTAGTCCTGTGAGGAAGGTACGTAACTTGTTTTTTTTAATCGTGTTGAATATTTCTTGCCACTTGTCGTAGTCGAACATGATGATTAGTAATTAGGTTTTATTTTAGACATACTTCCCTACGATAACATTCTCCTGAAATAAGTATTGTTCTTTTTGCATTGGCAAAAAAGAACCAAAAACCCTAGACAAAAATAATCCCTCCGGTATTTTTGTCGAGCCTCCCGCTCAGATGTTGACCAAATTAAACGTAAACAAATACTCAAATTTACTTTATATAGGAATACACGTTTTTTATTTAGCTCTTCATTGCTTCTATCGGATTAATTCTTACTGCCTGTAGCGCAGGCACTAAACCTGCCAGTGTACCGCATATGATTAGGAAAAGCA
>CALJIY010000503.1 GCA_937973945.1 uncultured Saprospiraceae bacterium
TGTTCCTGCAACACCAGTTGCTGTTACAGGAGGGTCAACTGGTTCTGGTTCAACTACTACTTCTCCTTCTTTTTCGAAAACAAAATGCCAGAAACCTATACCACCAAAATCAATATCAACTATCATTCTATTGCCTTCGATAACTATAGGGTAAGTAATAGAAGCAACAGCACTTGCTTCAGCAGGCGAAGTAAATTCTCCTCCATTATGCACTTTTGCCAAGCCTAAATGTGCACCTACTCCAGAAAGCGTAATCGTCATAGCAGCTTCGTCAAAAGACCAAGTAGCAGCATTAGAACCATCATGAGGTGCAACTGGTGCACCACAACTCTCAGGGTCTGCCCCTTGCCATCCTTCCAGCCAAGTGTTTCCATCTTGAACATTCTGGAAAGAACCATCTTCGCCAAAAACAAATTTATCGTCAAAAAAACATGCTCTCGTATTTACATCTTCCGCACTACTTGCCCACCAAGAGAAATCTCCTTTAGTTGGACCCACAGCCATTGCTTCTGCGATCGGCGCCAATTTCCATGTTCCTGCAATTGTTACTGGTTCGCCAGTTTCTGTGCCTTCACCCCCACCTGTTCCCTCACTGCCTTCTCCACAAGCCTCACAAGAATTCCATTTAAAACAAACACTTGCTGCTTCTTTTACTTCGATGACTCTATTTGTGAAATCACCAGATGTTACGGTACAATCTTCGCCACCTGCAAACATTTCCTGTGTGGCCCAATTATCGAGTGTAAATTTATATTCGTAGGTTCCTGCTGCTAATGGAATGGTTCCTGTCCAGATACCGTCCCCATCTTCATCGCTTAAAGGATTGGCATCTCCTGACCATTCATTTAGATTACCACTTACATTAACAGTGGCAAAATCTCCACTATATCCGTTCATATCTACACTAAATCCGACCTCTACTGTTTCCGCTTCTGGCTCTGGTTCGGTCACAGGTCCATCACCTGTTACTTGTACAAAATCAAAATGCCAGAAACCAGTGCCGCCGAATTCAATATCTATAGACATTTTATTGCCATCAATTACTACAGGATAGGTAATAGATGCCACTGCATCAGCAGGAGAAGTAAGTTCTCCACCATTATGTACTTTTGGTAGGCCTAAATATGCACCTACCCCTGTAAGGGTAATTGTTCCTGCGGCTTCATCATATGCCCAAGTTGCTGGGTTGGAACCATCATGCGGAGCAACAGGGGCGCCACAACCTTCAGGATCCATTCCTTGCCATGGCTCTATCCATGTTTCACCGTCTTGAATATTTTGGAAAGTACCATCTTCCGCAAAAACAAAGGTATCATCAAAAAAGCAAGCTCTAGTTGTTACATCTCCCGCAGCATTTGCCCACCAAGAGAAATCTCCCTGAGTAGGACCAACTGCTAATGCACCTGCTGCAGGCGCTACCTGCCAAGTGGTACCAGCCAATGAGGAGGATGCTCCACCTTCTGATCCGCCTTCTCCTTCTTTCTCAAATACAAAATGCCAGAACCCAGTGCCACCAAAATTAATATCTACCGTCATGGTATTACCTTCAATGACTACAGGATAAGTAATAGCAGCCACTGCTTCCGCAGGAGAAGTAAGCTCTCCGCCATTATGAACTTTTGGTAAACCCAAGTGGGCGCCGACTCCCGTCAGTGTAACGGTACCAGCCATTTCATCATACGTCCATGATGCATCATTTGACCCATCATGAGGCGCAATACCAGCACCACAACCATCCGCAGCCACACCTTGCCATGCCTCTAGCCATGTTTCCCCATCTTGTACATTTTGAAAGGACCCATCTGCATTAAAAACAAATTTATCATCAAACAAGCAAGCTCTCCCAGTTACATCCTCGTCAGAGTTCGCCCACCAAGAGAAATCTCCTTGTGAAGGACCAACAGCTAATGCTTGTGCGGTAGGTGCCAATTTCCATGTTCCTGTTATATCTGTTTGACTAAACAAACTACCAGATAACAGAAGGAAGAAAACTAAGAATTGTAAGTTTTTTTTCATAATAAAGCGGTTTTCCTATTATTAAAGAGGATTAATTTAATACTACAGTGTATAAATAACAATTATATTTAATAGTTCATTCTTTTTTCTGCTCTCTTGCTATGAAATAGAATTTTCTATGGTTTTAATAAAATTGATGAAACAAAATTAGGTTAAAGCGCTCCTTTTTTAGAGTAAATCATTACATCTTGACTACTACAGTCCTAGAATACTGTTAATTTTACTACATCTTTACTACTACATCTGATGTTTTTTGTTAAATTGTGCATTATTTTAATATTAAAAATCAAATTATTTAGATAGTCGATTTTTTTTGAAATTATTTAAGAATTTTTAAAACAACTTCTTTAATTAAATTCTCACAGCATCTATAAAATAAGTACAACAATAGCCATCATTTTTCTTTCCCTGATTTCCTTAATTGGTCAATCGACTAATATAGGCACGCCATTTATTACCAATTATTTAAATGAAACCTATCAGGCTGGTACACAAAACTGGGACATCCAACAGCATCCGAATGGATTTATGTTTTTTGCTAATAACAATGGCTTATTACAGTTTGATGGGATTAATTGGACTATTTTTCCTTTAGCTAATAAAACGATCGCTCGATCCATACATATTACTTCCGATGAACGAATATATGTAGGTGGGCAGGGGGAGTTTGGCTACTTCGAACCAAATGTGAGTGGCTTACTTATTTTTCATTCATTAGTAGACTTAATTCCAGCAGCGCATGCAAAATTTGCGGATGTTTGGAAAATTATAGCGGTAAATGATGTTTTATATTTTAATGCCTCTAACAAAGTATTTAAGTACGATGGTCAAGAAATTAAAGTGTATGAGAAAGGAATAATAGACTTTCTTGGTGCAGTAGATCAGCAAGTCATCGTAAGAAACCAAGATGGTATTCAGGAAATCCTCAAGGATCAAATTGTAGCTATTGAAGGAGGAATGGCATTTAAAGATTATATAGTCAATAGTGTGTCAAAGCTAGATCAGAAAACCCTTCTATTTTCCACCTTAAATAACGGGCTAGTTACCTTCAAAGATCAGAAAATCGAGCCCTATTCAAAAAAAGGCGCTTCCTTTTTTATTGAAAATAAAATTCACAGTACGGAAGATATGGGGGATGGGCGTTTAGCGGTGGGTACAGCGAATGGAGGCTTGGCAATTCTAGATGTTAATGGGATTGTTGCTTATGTTTTGGATAAAACAAATGGCTTACAAAATAATCATGTCCTCAGTGTCTATAAGGATCGGAGTAGTAATCTTTGGATAGGCTTGAATAATGGGATTGATTATGTTGCTACGAACGCTCCTTTTACCAAGTTATTACCAGATGATGAACAGGAAGGAACGGCCTATGCTTGTAAAGTTTTTCAAGGGTCGCTTTATTTAGGCACCTCTAAAGGACTGTATTCACGACCTTGGAAAAACTACTACAATCCATTGGAAGATAATCACTTTAATCTCTTGAAAGAATCAGAAGGGCAGGTTTGGGGATTAGACTTGGTGGGAGCAGACCTCTTTATGGGGCATCATAATTTGGGTATGCTTATAAACAAAGAAGGAAAGAAAGAGGTTATTTCAAACACCCTTGGGAATTGGAAATTAATTCCTTTGATTAATCATCCTAACTATTATTTACTCGGTACTTACGAAGGATTAGTACTCTATCAAAAAGATGGACAGACCTGGAAGCGAATAAAAGACTATGATGCCTTAAAAGAATCTTGTCGGATTATAGAACAAGACAGAGCAGGTAATATATGGATTTCTCATCCCTATAGAGGCATCTATAAAGTACAATTTCAAGAAGATTTGAGTAGCATTAACGTTCAGCTATATGGACAAGCAGATGGTTTTCCAAGTGATAATCTAAACCATGTTTTTGAAATAAATAAGGAAATTATTTTTACAGGCGAAACGGGTGTTTTTAAATATGATGCTATTACTGATCGATTCATTCCCTACGCAGAATTAGCAAATCTAATTGGTGCTAATGAACATATCCAGCGTTTCTTTGAAGATGCGCTTGGTAATATTTGGTTTGCGACCCATAGTGAAACAGGCATCCTAAAAATAGAAGATAAAGGCGTTACTAAATCCTTTTCTAAGATTGTCTATCCACAGTTGAAAAATAAGCTCGTTCGAGGATTTGAATTTATATATCCCTACGACCAACATAATGTTTTTATAGGTGCAGAAAAGGGGTTTATCCATTTTGATCCTTCAAAAAAAACAAGTAACCGAGCAAGTGATTTTGAAACCACCATTGTAAAAGTAGCAAGTACTAGCAACAGGGATAGTGTATTAATTTACGGACAATATAATGAAGCACAGCTTCAAATAGATGCTGCCTTGCCCTATAGCAATAATGCCTTACGATTTAGCTTTGCCTCCACTAATTTTGAATCTCAAAATGACCTACAGTTTGCGACCAAATTGGAAGGTTTTGATGAGAACTGGTCCATTTGGACTACTAAATCGGAAAAGGATTTTACTAATTTAAACGCTGGGGATTATCGTTTTTTAGTAAAAGCAAAATCTATGATGGGAGAAGAAAGTAAAGCAGCTAGTTTTAGTTTTAGTATTGCACCGCCTTGGTATGCTTCTCTTGTTGCAAAACTCTTGTATTCGTTTTTAGGTTTTCTATTTTTGACAGGTTTAATTCTAGTTCCAAGAAGACAATTTCAGGCAGAGAAGGCCCAATTAGAATCTGCCAAGAAAGAACAGGAGCTGGCGCATTTACAGGTAGTCGCTCAAAATGAGCAAAAAATTATGGCGCTCAAGAATCAGCAATTGGAAATTAAAATTGGACACAAAAACAAGGAACTGGCGATGTCCACCATGCACTTAGTGCAACGCAGTAAATTGATTCAGCAGTTAAAAGAAACGATTCAAAAGGTAGCTAAAAATACAAATGACCAGGAGGCTGCCAAGGAATTAAAAAAGATCAATCGTTTACTAAATGAGAATACGCAATTATCGGAAGGTTGGGATCAATTTGCCCACCACTTTGATCAGGTACACATCGATTTTTTACAAAAGATACGAGAAAAATATCCACAGCTAACCGCCAATGATGAAAAGCTTTGCGCCTACCTGCGCATGAATTTGTCCACCAAAGAAATGGCGCCTTTGATGAATATCTCTATCCGTGGCGTAGAGGTAGCCCGGTATCGATTGCGGAAAAAATTGGATTTAGATGGCAGCGTAAATTTGAATGAATTTATGTTAAAATTTTAGTAGAGCCAGACCTATGTGTCTGCCCTAAAAGAATGGTGTGTCTGCCCTAAAACATTGATGTGTCTGCCCTGAAACGTTGGGCGGACACATAGGTCCGCCCCAACCAGGTCCGCCCTACGGCCGAACACTTGTATGATCCGAAGCAATCACCCATCGCCGATTGATCTTTCTAAAGATTAAGGTAAAAATCCCCCCAATATCTCCAGAAGTTCTTTGCAAATCCCATTTTCCAACCAACATGATGACTTTCCGACTCAATTTTTCTGTACTAATCACCTCAAATTTTAATTTACCCATAGCCGCTCGATCAGGATACCTTTTATGATAATTTTTTAGGGTCGCATCATAGCCATAGGTAATCCCAGAAGCACCAATAAATTTTAATTTATCCGATGGCCAGTAGCCATTCATAAAGTCATCAATTTTACCCGCATTCCAATCTGCTTCTTGGCGAGCTAAAATAGATTTGACGGTTGTTATGTCTTTGCTTTCTTGTGCTAGAAGAGGGGATTGATAGCAAAATAGTAGCGCGAGTACTAGGAGAAATGAAGGATAGTATGATTTCATGATTAGTTTATATATTAGGAGTGGGATAAAAATGTAATTAGGAAATCCCGTCTGATGGATACATGGTATGCTTCGTAAAGTTGTATATCCATTATTCGACAAAAGAATGTACAAGTATTTATTTGGCAAATAAACTATTCATTTTCAAGACGTAATGGTGGGTGATACACTTTCAAAGTATCACCCACCATGCACAACAATATACTAGTAGCCGCAAAAAACACTCATTCCTATTAAGTCAAAGCATGCTCCACATTCTTCACAGCCCGTTCCACTGATTCAAAACTTGGTTTTTCCCCATTCCATAACCACAATCCATACACTTTAATTCTATTGAATACTACTAGAAAAATTGGAAGCAAGACCAAAATAATCGCCGTAATAAAGATCAACCCAAAAGCAACAGAAATCGCCATTGGAATAATAAATTGCGCCCCCACACTCTTATTAGCTAGCAAAGGCAATAGACCAGCAACCGTCGTAACAGAGGTTAAAGTAATCGGTCGGAAACGAGAGAGCCCCGCTTTGTATAGGGCATCCATTTGTAGCAAACCTTTCTTGAGATTTTGATTATAGGTAGATATAAAAACAAGGGCATCGTTTACTAATATTCCAATGAGTGCCAAGACCCCTTGATTGGATAATAAGGAGATCGGTTCGTTCATAATATAGTGTCCCCAAACAACGCCGATATAACAGAACGGAATTAATAAAAAGACCGCCAATGTTTGGGTAATAGAACGGAAGGTCAAGGCGATCACAAAAAACATTAAAAATAAAACGACCCCATAGACTTTCCCAAAGGACTCATTTGTTTTAGCCGTTTCTCTTTCTTGCCCTTCGAAAAGCGCCGTTACTTCTGGATATTTTGCCAGTATTTC
>CALJIY010000504.1 GCA_937973945.1 uncultured Saprospiraceae bacterium
GCTTCTATAAAAGAAGAAAAAGAACGAGTTGGTAAACCATATTCTTCTTCTGTATTATCATCAAAGGCAAAAGAATCTCCATATAGATTCGTCAATGCTACCGCAGCTGCACGGGAGATCACACTATGCCCACTCGTATATTCCGGGAAAGGCGGCGTTTGTAATAAAGGTGCCCATTCTTCATCTATATGTTCATTAATAACCGTTTCTGGACGAACCAATTTAGACCTATATTTTTCATCCCAACAAGAGATGAAACCGTCTGCCAAGGCAATCGAAGTCAAGGTATAGGTCTCAATTGTTTTCATAAAATCTGCATTCGTTTTCTGAGCAGCCAATGCAGCAATATTAATCCAATGACCACCAGGCGTGATTTTCTTGGTAGCAAACATGACATGACCCTGATGGTGCGACACATAAGGATTACAATCCCAAAATTCGGCAATCGCCACCCGCTCTTCCCGTTCTTTTTCTAAAGCTGCATAAACTTCTAATACCTCTTTATAAAATACACTTCCCTTACTCATATCATAAGCGGTGGGTGGTTCGGGCACAAATTGATCTGCGTTTTTTAAGACAAAAGGGCGAATTTTTTTCCAGTGAGGTTCTATCCCATCCATATAGTCAGGAGGCGTTGGTCGCCACTTAGCAGGATCTTCTGGAATAGAATATTTAGGAAAAGTTCTAGTCTCTTTATAATTGTCTGTGCCAGACCAAGCGATAATATGCTTTGCCATTTGATCCCCATATTCAATAGAGCGTTGATAGACCGCGGCAGGCATCTTCACTGCCTTGAATCGCTCTAGCATCTCTTTTGAAAAGATTTCAATTTTTTCTTCAGAAAAAATAAAAGCTTTCCCTACGGTCAAAAAGGCATGTACACTTGCCAAAGGATAACAATATTCTTTACCCGCCTCTGGTTTTGGAACATTCTTCAATTCTTTTACCTGCCCTTCTAGGGTCCTATATTCTGGATAAGCATTGATAATAACTTCATAAGCAGCAATGCTAGGGTAAGCGTAAATTCTACTCGCCTGTGGTGGAGAGAAAATATCGTGTACAATCACATCCGTCAATCGTTTCATAGATTGATGCATCCATTCTGATTGTAAGACATCCGCTTGGTAATTTGGATTTACATCTTCTCTACAGGCAGTGCATAAAAACAACATTAATAGAAAACTATATCCGAATGTCTTTAATCTCATATCACTTTGTTTTTTATAACGTCAAATATAAGTTTCATTTGGTCAACATTTTGATGGTGTCAACATCTGAGCGGGATGGCTCGACAAAAATACCGGAGATAAGGGAATATATTCCTTAGGATCGTCGAGGTTTGTAACCTCGATGCCATACGATTATCATATTGCATCGAAGTTACAAACTTCGACGATCTGCTATTATATCGCCTTTTCAAGGATATATCTATGGTCATCTTAAACCACCACCTCCCACATACTAGCAGGATCAAAGTATTTTTGCGCTATATCTCTCAATTCTTGTGCAGAAATAGTATGTACTAAATCCACAATTTTTTGAAAATCACTATAGGGGCGATTTTCTAATACCAAGGTCTTTACCAAGTCTGTTACACGAAACGGACCATCCACCATATTGAGCATATTACCCAAGATATAGTTTTTAACCATTTTTAATTCTTCATCAGGAATTAGATCATTTTGAAGCCGCGCCATTTCAAAATAAATTTCTTTAAGGGCGGGCTTTAAAAATTCATTTCCTACTTCTGTAGAAACATAGAAACAAGCATCATGCTGCATGGTATCTTGAACAGAATAGATGTTATAAGTATAGCCTTTATCTTCTCGAATATTAGCCATTAAACGAGAACCAAAATAGCCTCCGAGTACTGTGTTTAAAACAGTAAAGCCGCCATAATCTTCATGGTTTCTAGTAATTGCTTTCTTACCGATGCGAATCGCTTTCTGCAAGGAATCAGGTATAAGAAGCTTTACTTTTTTAGCTTTGACAAGTGGGGCTGCAGGAAAGATAGGATCCGTTTTGATTCCAGTAGGCAACTGACCTAAATGCTCATCAAGTAATTGAATGATCGTGTCATCAATTTTCCCGCTTAAAAAAATAGTACAATTCTGAGCATGAAAATTAGACTTAAAGTGTTGTACCAGATCAGCTCGTTGAAGTTGGTCATAGCTTTCCGTAGAGCTATTATATCCATAAGGGTGTTTATCTCCAAACAATAACTCTGTGATCTTTCGATAAGCAACTACATCGTTTTTCGTTAGATCTACCTGCATCCGTCTTTTACTATTCGTCTTAAAAGTGTCTAATTCTTGCTCTGGAAAAATAGGGGCAGTTAATAATTCTTTCACTAAGCCAATTAACTTCGGAAAGTGCTTATTCATAGAATAGTAGACTAGACTAGAATAGTCCAAACTAGTAGGCAAACTGATCGTCGCACCATAAAAGTCGATCATTTCTGCAATTTCTCCAGAAGAAAAGGACTCCGTACCTTCTCGAAGCATTCGGCTAGTCGCCCTAGAAGCTAGTTGTTTATGCTCAAAAGGCCTCCCTGCGCGAATGATAATTTGCATTTTCATAACTGCTTGTGTGCCCATATTCGTCACGTACAAAGGAATGCCATTCGACAACTTCAGTTCTTGTGGTACAGGAAGCGGTATTTTAGTTAAGGTCTTTATTGGCGGTTGCGCCGTTCTGTCTAGGATCATTGCTTTTTTCGTAGAAAAAATATAGTAGCACAAAAGTAGAAGGTATTATAGATACAAAGGAGGAAAAAGGAAGATATTTTCGCTCAACAGCAAGCTATTTTCCTTCTTTAAAAACATGCAGCGTTCATTCCCTTACATTTCGATCAAAAGTTATCCACATTTTGTGGATTTCTAATTGAACAAAAGTAGTTGAGAAGGTGTATTTTTGTGACAATAAATAAATGGATGACTTTGGAGTAATTTTTAATCATTAGGTTATTTATTGCTCTAACAATCAGCACAATACAAGCATATGAAATTTAGCATTTCTTCTACCCAGTTATTATCGCAATTACAAATTGCAGGTGGAGCTATCGGATCTAATCCTGTTTTACCAATACTAGAAGACTTTTTATTTTCTATAAAAGGAGATAAGCTAACGATTACGGCAACAGACTTAGAGACAACGATCATTACGAAAGTAGAGGTCATGTCGGCGGATAAAGATGGAGTAGTAGCCATTCCTGCAAGAATTTTATTGGATACGCTGAAAGCATTGCCTCAGCAGCCTATTACTTTTAGTATAGATGAAGAGACTTTTGCGATTGAGATTAAATCTGCTTACGGTAAGTATAAGTTGGCCGGAGAGAATGGACAAGATTATCCAAAAATTCCAGAATCAGACGATGTAGATTCTATTAGCTTAGATACGGCTGTATTGGCGCATGGCATTTCCAAGTCTTTATTTGCCACGAGTAATGATGAGCTGCGACCTGCAATGACAGGGGTATATTTTCAAGTAGATTTCGGAAAACTCATACTAGTTGCGACGGATGCACATAAACTAGTAAAATACACGTTTAATAATCTAAATAGCGAAGTTTCTACTTCCTTCATCGTTCCTAAGAAAGCATTAACGCTTCTAAAGAATGCTTTACCAGGAGAAGGAACGGCAAAAATATCGTTCAATAAAGCCAATGCCTTTTTTGCATTCGATGATATGCAAATCATTTGCCGATTGATCGATGCTCGATACCCAGATTATAACGCTGTTATTCCAGTAGATAACCCGAATGAATTAGTAGCAACTAGAGCAGATCTACAGAATTCTTTGAAGCGTATTGCTATTTATGCGAATAAAACGACGAACCAAGTTGTGTTGAATATTCAAGATGGTAGTTTGACAGTGTCCGCAGAGGATTTAGATTTTTCCAATGCAGCTACCGAGCAACTAACATGTACTTATAATGGCGATCCAATGACGATCGGTTTTAATGCTAAGTTCTTAGTAGAAATGTTAGGGGTTTTGGATTCGGAAGAAATTAAAATACATCTGTCCTCTCCTACTCGTGCAGGAATTTTAGTACCTGTAGAAGAAATGGAAAATCGAGAAATTTTAATGTTGGTCATGCCTGTTATGTTGAGCAATTAGACTCAGTAATTGGTAAGTATTTTAAAATAAAAATCTCCTACTTTTGTTGAAAGGTAGGAGATTTTTTGTTATTAAGGAGTAGATGTCAAAATACACATAATTCAACGCGGATTTAACTGATTATATAGGTCGTCTGTGCTAGATGTGTTCTCTAGGTCGTGAGCGTGATATGATTATAACTGTCAACATCGCTCACGACCTACAAAGATCCATATAGCTACGAAGTAGCTCTGCACTGGAGTAGAAGAATGTAATTAGTAATAAAAAGAGTCAACGCCTAGATACACGACCTACAAAGATCCAAAAAAAAATCCGTGTAGCTACGTAGTAGCTCCGCGTTGAATTATGTCTATTTAGAAATATTAATAACAAATATGAGCTTAGAAAAAGAGCTAAATACTCGAGCAGGAAATGCGTGCGAATTATGCACTGCAACAGATAATCTAAATGCCTACGTCGTCCCAGAAGCACCAACATCAGGGCTAGACGGTCATTCCCTTATATGCACCACTTGTCAAACGCAGTTAGAACACTCAGACAAGGTAGATCCAAATCATTGGCGTTGCTTGAATGATAGTATGTGGAATACCGAGCCTGCGGTCCAAGTCTTAGCCTGGCGCATGTTACATCGTCTAAGAGGCGAGGGATGGCCCGTAGATTTATTGGAAATGATGTATATGGAGCCAGCCACTTTAAAATGGGCAAAGGCGACAGAAACGGAAGAGGGCGAAGAAAAAGTAGTACACAAAGATGCGAATGGTAATATCTTACAGGCAGGCGACACGGTAAGTTTAACTCAAGATTTGAATGTGAAAGGCTCTAGTTTTATTGCCAAAAGAGGAACTGCGGTAAGGAGAATATCTTTAGTCTTGGACAATCCAGCGCATATAGAGGGCAAGATCAATGGACAACAAATCGTCATCTTGACGAAGTATGTTAAGAAGCAAAAGGATATGGGGTAAAAGCGGGAGGTGAAAGAGCGGAAAAAATCTTACATCATAGATCAGAAATCATACATCATAAATCCATCATACTTTGAGCCAGATGGATTTATGATGTAAGATATCTGAATTATGATTTGCTAGCAACATCCCCCACCAGGCGTACAAGCCTCTTTACTATCCGCAAACAAACCCGATAAATCCACTTTTGGCTCAGCGCTTATCGCAACAGCAGGTGCACAACAAGCAACCGCTTTTTCTTCCTCCGTTACAGCTCGATCTTTCGCCTTACAACAAGTCTGATCTTGTCCCAATTGAACGATGATTTGTTTATCATGTATCGCTACATTTCCTACAGGAAGAACCGCTTTATGAAACAGGTGGTTTCCGTATTCAAATTTTATCTCCACATCTCCCCAAGTTGCTCGAACCTTTTCTACGACTGTGAAAATATCTAAAGCCTTAGAGGTATTGACTCGATGATCTGGTTCTGGCAATTCATTCTCCCATAATTGGATATGCACTTCCTGCCATTTATTTTGAACGCCTCCACAATCTACCGTATCATACTGGACATTTTTAATTTCCGTGATATGATAATCCATTCTAGTAAAGTTACCAGATTGGTATTCGAATAATAGAGGGAGGTTGGGATGGTCGTTGAGTATTTTTAGGAATTCGTTGGTTGTCATTGGTATAGTTTTAAATTGCGAATTTACACTACTAATATAAACGCTTTTATTTGAGATTAGATCAATACCGTACAAAAAAAAACCACCAATGCTAATTAAAGCATTGGTGGTTAGTGGCTGTAAGGGAAGGATTCGAACCTCCACGAGGTGGTTAGCCATAGTACAAAAGAAAGATAGTGGTCAACCCGTTATACTACGTTTATCCCATATTCCTCACCCTCGAGACAGGAGGGCATGGCTGCCAGTTTCATCACCTCACAATGTTAATAATTTTGAATGAGGCATATAGCCATTCAAAAATTAAAATTCATTAGTCAACATTAAAAAAGTGGCTGTAAGGGAAGGAGTCGAACCTTCAAGGAGCGGTTAATTCTACAAATAAATTCGAAGAAGTTATCCCGGGCTCTCCACCCTCGAGACAGGAGGGCATGGCTGCCAGTTTCATCACCTCACAATGTTAATAATTTTGAATACTGAATGAATTTTCAATGGAGCAAATAGCGATTCAAATTTATTCAGTTAGTATTTCAAAAGTAGCTGTAAGGGAAGGAGTCGAACCTTCAAGGAGCGGTTAATTCTACAAATAAATTCGAAGAAGTTATTCCGAGCTCTCCACCCTCGAGACAGGAGGGCATGGCTGCCAGTTTCATCACCTCACAGTATTTTAATAAAATTGAAAACTTTTCTTCAATTTGATATTACAAAGATATAAGCAAGTCTGTTTTGATGCAAATTTTTTAAACATTTTTTAATAAATTTGCGATATTCACAAAAAAACAACTAAATAATTGTTGATTTTGTAATTTAACGATTATTTCCAATACCGATTTTTTGAATTTTTAATAAACGACACGTACTAATTTTAGCTTACTATTAGCTTCACTAGGGACAATCACTTCATTAGGAGAAATTTGTAAACTCTCTTGGAGCCTTAGTTTGATTTCTCGATCTTCTGTATTTAGAATGGTATTTCGTTCATTCTTGCCATTTCCTTGTACTACATATTCACTAACAATACCCTCGTTTTGAATATCATCATTGTATATTAAGCGCATATGTTGGGGCGTTTTTGCTAAAAAGAAAGAAGAGAAAACAGCATCTTCTCCTTGGGCATACTGCTTTTTGTGTAAGACTTTTTCCCAATGCCTGCTACCATCTGGATGCATACTTAAAACAAATAAGTCTTCATAATAGAAATCAGCACTCAGATGCGCTTTGCTTTGATCTGCAGTGGAGCCATAAGTAGTTCCGTAATAATTTGCCTGATTTCGTTCTAATTCCTTGCGTTGTTCACACACCATTAGCACCCCACCATCTCTTCTAATCACTAAATCTTGTACTTCGACATCGAATAGGCCTTTAGTAATTTTGGATTTTTTTTCTACCAATTCTTCCATTAAGCTTTCTTCAAATTCTTGGTATTGCAAGGTATAGGCATCTGGTTGCTTATTAGGAATGTTTAAATAATAATAGCCTTGTGTTCTTGCTTTATTTTTTTCGGAATACAGTCCTCCCGCAATAAGAGATTCATTGAGATTATCCGCTTTAAATACTACATCATAGGTTAGTTTGTCTACTAGTTGTACTTTCGTTTTTACAATACCTTCTTTATCGGGTTGTCGATTAAAAATCTCAAAACAATGTGGTTTATCTTTCTTTAAGCGATCATTTTCTCTATTGATAATGAGATGCATCCCGCCTTGATTATTGACAACCAACTGTTGGAAATTGATTCCATTTTGCATATCGTCAGGCGCTATTTTTTGCTCCCATAAAACGCTCATAGTCTTTAAATTGAACGAAGTAAACTCTAATTTAGAATAAAACTCAGTGTGGAAAAGAATGATATTTTCTTTATTTTCTGACAGAAGCACCTCTGGTTTAGGAACTGTAAATCGTTTACCATAATCAACCACGATGGTAGAATCAACCAAATTGGCAGCAGCATTATATTTATGAACTTTTACTAGATGATGGCCTTTGTCTTTATATCTATAGATAATGTAGAAGTGATTCTCTAAGCCTACTACTTCTAACGGAGTGGGTTTCTTTTTATCTAATTCTAATTCCTTTTCCCAGCTCAGTCCCATTTTTTCATCATAGGCTTGCACGATAAAATCATTGTCTTTGTCTCGATATAAAAGAACTTGATCCTTTAATTTTCCAATTATAGCATATTGGTAATCGCTACGAATGGTCACGCCTTCTGAAATAGAAATCGTTTGACTTGTTCCTGGTGTAAGGCACAAAAAGAATAAACCAATTAGAGCGTAATATATTCTCATGATAAATAATTTTATAAGAACGGAGAAGCGAGTGCAGGGAATAGAGATGTGTTTTGGTTAAAATAGATAATATGTCGTTGTTTAAACGAAACACGTCTCTGTTTTTGCTTATCTATCTCACTTCTATTTTAGGGAATAGGAAAAATATAACCTACCCATTCTGCAGCTTTAGTTTGCCCTTCTTCTGCGTTGCCAAAATACTCACTATGCTAAGGCATAGCTCCGTTTTTGGCGCCTTGAATAAGAACAAACTAAAACTACATCTTTGGGTATCTTATTTATTTCCTACTCCCTTATATAAATGGTTGAAGCTTTTCTTCAAGTTCTTCGAAAGTATCAAAAGCTCGCTGTTGTTGTTTGTAAATAAGTATAAAATACATCTTTTTTTGAAAAAAGATGTGGAAGTACCCACAAAACTAAAGGAATACATTATAATTGCTTGCATTTTAAAGAGCAGATAAGCGAGAATAGAGAATAGAGACAGATTTCGTTTAAAAGATGATTAACTTTCGTCATTTTTTAAACGAAATCTGTCTTTGCGCTCGCTTCTTTGCACTCTATTTTATGAAGTTGTTTAAGAATGTAGTTTTCAGGTTCTTACAATACAGATTTGCAGACCTGAAATACTTTTTAAACAACTTCTATAATGTCTAGTAATGTAAATTAAGCGTATTTAGTCCCACTACATAATATGGAAAAAATAAAAGCATATTTCCCTAAGCTAACAGAAGAGCAATTGCTTCATTTTGAAAAGCTAGGTCCTCTTTATAAGGAATGGAATCAGAAAATTAATGTGATCTCTCGAAAGGATATAGATAATATTTATTTGCATCATGTACTGCATTCCTTGTCCATAGCAGCAGTTGTACGATTTAGATCAGATTCGGAGATTTTAGATTTGGGTACAGGCGGAGGCTTTCCTGGAATTCCACTAGCCATTTTATTTCCCAATGTAAAATTCACTTTAATTGACGGTACGTTAAAGAAAATTAAAGTAGTGAAAGAAGTAGTCGAAGCATTAGGTTTAAAAAATGTGGAAACGATGCAAATGCGGGCAGAAGAATTGAAAAAACGACGGTTTGATTTTGTGGTGACTAGAGCTGTCGCAAAAATGCCTCAACTGGCACTTTGGTCTCAACGATTGTTAAAAAGCAAGCATGTGCATCCCTTGCCCAATGGTATTCTAGCCTTAAAGGGAGGATATATAAAAACAGAGATTAAGGAACTACCTAAAGGCAATTACACAGAGATATACAATATCCAAGAATTCTTTAAAGAACATTATTTTGAAGAGAAGTATGTCGTGTATTTGCAGCAGTAAAATTGTTTTAGTTGGTATAAATTAATTTAACTGAAGATAGGTTTTTCGTTTTCTAAAAAAAATATTAGATTAGGCTTTAAAGTTGTTTAAGAACGAATTGTTAATAATGAAGATCATTTTAAACTACTTCTTTTATTTTTAAGCACGGCAAAAAGTCTAATGAAAGCCAAATGAGAATTAGTCGGTCCAACTCCCTATCTACTATACTTCTTGTACTATCTTTGATAGCTAATTCCACTTTGGTATCTAGCCAAAATAAAGTGCAACCCTCCCTTATCATTGATGAAGAAAAGACATACGAACTCAATGATTTTTACTACCTCTTGGAAGAAGGACCAGAAGAATTGACTATAGAGGAAGTAGCTTCTTCTAACTATGAAAATAAGTTTGTTTCAATAAAAAAGTTTTCGGCATTAAAAGAAGGGGGCGTTTATTGGGGCAGAATCGTTATTCAAAATGATTTAGCGCCACACAAAGCAAAAGCCAATTGGTTATTTAAACCTAAAGATGGAGTCGTTACAGAATTGCAACTTTATTATAGAGAGGAGTTAAGCAATAAATTTAAAAAAAGAACAGTCGGTGAATATGTACCTAATAGTATTAGTGATGGGGTATATCAGTTTGCCGGCCTCACGGAGCATACCATTCCTATTTCCATATCACCACAAAAGTCTTTAGTCCTATTTATTAGGATGAAAAATGAATTTGACGGTCAGATTCCTAGTTTTGAAAGTCAACTGACTTTTCCTACCATAGCAGAGCAGAACGATTTATTAAGCATATATTTTATTGTAGGTATATTCCTTGGTGCTATCTGTATTATGTGCATATACATAGGAATACTTGCCTTTTCTTTAAAAGATAAAACCTATTTGTACTATGCTTTGTATTTGTTCTTTATAGCCATCTTAGTTGGAGAAAGCTTGGGTGTTATTTCCGATTGGGTATTTAATAATGCATTAGTCGATACTTCCCCGAAGTATCGATTCATCTTTATGATTTTTAGATCTCCATTGATATTGTTCTACCTCCTTTTTATAAAAAGCTACACAGACTTAAAAACGATTTTACCTAATTGGAACAGATTAATAAATTTTCTAATAAAGTTTGGTGTCGTATGGATGGTGATTGATTTGATAACGCTTATTATTGTCGATTTCACACCTTTTTATTCAAACTACTTTTTCCTATTTTATTTACTGATGGTGGCACCGAGTACAACGGTTATGCTATATCCTTTATACAAGAAAAAAATAAAAGCAAATCAATATATTATTATTGGTTCACTGATGGTTGTTTTAGGAGGACTGGGTATGGTGCCTATATTACTTGGTGGACGGGTAAAAGATTTTATACTAGTTGTTTTGTTTGCCATTTTAGCAGAAGTAATCATTTTTTCCATAGGTCTTAGCTATAGACAAAAGAATAAAGAACGAGAAAGTCAGAAATCTAAAGAAGCTCAACTGGAAGTAGAAAATTTAAAGAAATTTGATACGATTAAAAATAATTTCTATACCAACATCACACATGAATTTAGAACACCGCTCACCGTTATTATGGGGATGAACGAGAATATTGAAGGCCACCAAAAGGAGAAGCGTCTAATTAAAAGGAATAGCAAAAATTTATTGCAGTTAATCAATCAATTATTAGATTTATCTAAATTAGAATCTGCCAATTTAAAATTGCATAAAAAGCAAGGAGACATTATAGAATACCTGCAATATTTAGGGGAATCTTTTAGTTCCATGGCTACAGATAAAGGTATTCAATTGACGTTTTATTCAGAGGAAGAAGAATTGTTGATGGATTACGACGAAGTGAAAATTCAGCACATTATATATAATCTATTATCCAATGCATTAAAGTTTACATTTGAAGGAGGTAAAGTCATTATGCATCTTCAAAAAGTAATACAAGAAGACCAGCCATTTCTGAAGCTAATTGTTAGAGATACAGGTATCGGAATACCAAAAAGTCAAATAGCTCATATTTTTGATCGCTTTTATCAAATAGATCATGCTAACAAAGAAAGTGGGACAGGTATTGGTTTGGCATTAGTAAAAGATTTAGTACAATTAATGGATGGGGAAATAGAAGTTAAAAGTCAAGAAGGGAAAGGGGCTGTTTTTACCATATACCTACCTATTGAAACAAAATTCCCTTTAGATACAGAAACACTTACAAACGCTAAGTCAAAGATTATAGCTAATAAAACAAACAGTACAGCTACAACAGCTATTACGAAAGACGCAACGGACTTGGACCTTCCTATTTTACTCATTATCGAAGATAATGAAGACGTTGTAACTTACATCCAATCTTTACTGGATAAACAATACGCCATATATGTAGCACAAAATGGACAGGCAGGAATAGAAGAGGCTATTCGTCTAGTTCCTGATATTATTATCAGTGATGTTATGATGCCTATAAAAAATGGATATGAAGTTTGTGAGGCGCTCAAAAAAGAAGAGCGTACAGATCATATTCCGATCATTTTATTGACAGCAAAATCTAGTCAAAAGGATAAGATAGAGGGCTTGAAGTATGGAGCAGATGCGTTCCTCACGAAGCCTTTTTATAAAGAAGAACTATTACTTCGTATTGAACAACTAGTAGCTATAAGGCAAAAATTACAACAGCGTTATGCTGTAGATATAACTACGCCGACAATCGACCAGCCTGTTGAGAATATATTCTTAACTAAAATCTTGAAATCAATTGAAGTTCATTTGGACGATGCTACTTTTAGTGTTCCTGAATTGGCCGCTACGCTTGCAATGAGTAAAAGCCAGTTGTATAGAAAATTAAAGGCATTAACAGGAGAGACGCCCTCTTATTACATTCGAATTACTCGACTTAAAAAGGGAAAGGAATTACTACAAACTACCCAAATGAATATTTCAGAAATTGCCTATGAGGTGGGCTTTACAGACCCTAATTATTTTTCTAGAAGCTTTCAGCAACAATTTGGAAAATCTCCTAGTGATTTTCGTAATTCTTTGTAATTCAGTCACATAGCATTTAAATGACAAGTGTTTGTTCTTTATGTGCTATTATTTTATTGGATATTGAATCATAATTCTTCTTTTATGGGAGATAGATGAAGATGATTCAACTCGATTAAATAGAACTTTGGGATAACAATAAACCAGATGTATGTTTTCTTTAAAATCCTGATGATTCTATTCTAATTTAATTGGAATAGAATCTGGATTTTTAAACATAAGGTATGCTGTCTAAGCCTCTGCATTCGCCAAAATCCCTTCATTAATCCGTCTAATCAAATCAGGTCCTTCGTAAATGAGTCCGGTATAAATTTGAACCAAAGCAGCGCCAGCATTTATTTTTTCAATAGCGTCCGCTGCTGAGGCAATCCCACCTACCCCTATAATCAAGAGTTTTTTTCCAGAGCGATCATACAAATAACGAATCACTTCTGTAGATCTGCTAGTTAAAGGCTGACCACTTAATCCGCCATTCCCTATTTTTTCAATGGATTCGTCAGATTCTACTAAGCCACTTCTTTCAATCGTAGTATTTGTTGCGATTACTCCTTCTATCTTAGTAGCGGTGACGATCTCTAAAATATCATCTAATTGAGAATCGGTTAAATCGGGGGCTATTTTAAGAAGAATAGGTTTTGGTTTTGGCTTTGCATGATTTAAAGACTGCAAATGAGAAAGCAATTTGGTGAGCGGTTCTTTTTCTTGTAAATCCCGTAAGCCTGGGGTGTTCGGAGAACTAACATTAACGACAAAATAATCCACATAAGGGAATAGTTTTTCAAAACTATATACATAGTCATCTGTGGCTTTTTCATTAGGCGTTACTTTATTTTTACCAATATTCCCACCAATGATTACATTTTTTGGTCTTCCTTTTTTTAAACGTTCTACCAAAGCTTCTACCCCTTCGTTATTAAATCCCATCCGATTAATAATCGCCTTATCTTTTTTTAGTCGAAACAATCTCGGCTGTGGATTTCCTCCCTGTGGCTTAGGCGTGACGGTCCCTATTTCTATGAAACCAAAACCCAAATTTGCCATGGTATTAAAATATTTTCCATCTTTATCAAACCCTGCTGCCAATCCTACCGGGTTTTCAAAATGTAGGCCCATTAAATTTCTTTCCAATATTTTATTCTTTGGACTACTATATGATTTGCGTAATATAGAATTGATGATAGGCAGGCTAAAGCCTAGTTTACTTAAAGCTACAGTGAAATGGTGTGCCCGCTCTGGTGTCATCGAAAACAATAAGGGCTTAAGTAATTGGTACATAACTTTTGTTCTAGATAGAAATCCTGTTCTGAATATAAATGGGCTAAAGATAATAGTAAATGACTAATCTTTATAAGATTATTTGATTGGTAGGATTCTGCGTGTGATTTTATAACATTAAAACTAAGCAGCTAACTATTCTAAAGTCAAAGTCAGAAAGAAAAAAATTAAAATCTAGAGTCAAAGTCCCCCACAGCATCCAACAAATCTCAAAATCCTACAAATCCTAATCCTTGTCATTGTCGCCTGAAAATCAGTCATTTAAAACAATACTTTTGTTGGTCAAAGAATTTTTTTTGAAAAAAAACACACTTCCGTAAAATAAATCTAACTCGAAAAGCATTTTAAGAAGGTATATTTTAAATAAATAAAAAGAAAATACAAACTGCCTATCCGCTAAATCTTCTACACTTGTTTACTACATAATTTTTCTCTACTACCAAGAATGGTAGTCATTTCAATTCGTATTTTATTTCAAACATCGTTGGTATTCAAGACACTTGTAAGACAGAATGTATTCTGTATTACGACCATCACCTTTTTTCATAAACCATGATCTGTTGCATTACTATCAATAGATCCATATAAAAGCAAAGCATCTGATTAGACGTTACATTGTCCCGTTTTCAGAAACCTTAACCAAGTACTTGAATGTCCCCGATTCAGGCACTACAAAAAAATAACAGTTATGAGATATTCTCTGTTAATTTTGCTTGCTTTTGTATGCAATATGAATTTAATACAGGCTCAAGAAGAGACTGGTGTTTTTATTCCTGAAGAAGATGTAATGGTCGTTCCTCCTCCCACTGATGAAGCAATGGAAGAGGTTGTCGCTGCAACGGAAGTTAATTCCGATGCTCCAAAAAAGGAGAAAAAGAAAAGAAAAAAGAAATCTAAGAAAAAGTCTAAAAAACCGATCCCTCAACTAACTTTTGATATTGTCAATTCCGGTGACGCTAAGCGTGTAGCGGATATGAAAAGAGACAGTATTGATTACTATCGACACAATGCGGCTGGGGAAACTGCGCTCACGCTTGCAATACTAAATCAAGACATCCACATGGTGGAAGCCTTGGCTAAAAAGGCAGTTATTAATCGAAAAAATGAAGCAGGTGAAACCCCTCTGACCTTGGCTATCAAAAGTGGTAATTTAGACATTATCAAATTAGTAGCTAAGCGAGCGAAAGCTGCTTTGAAAAACGATGCAGGAGAAGCCCCTCTTTTTCTTGCACTAGGATTGGGTGACTTGTATCTCTTGGAAGACTTAATTCAAGGAGGTGCAAAGGTTAACCGAAAAAGCAATGGCATTACTCCCCTCGCCAGAGCTGTAGAAACGAACAAACCCCGTACCGTGGCTTTTTTAATCGAGCATAAAGCAGTCGTAAATAAGCCCAATGATGATGGCGAAACGCCCCTCTACATTGCTACCAAAAATGGCTATGATTTAATTGCTGGTATTTTAATCAGTAAGAGTGAAAACCCCTCTGGCGATGCCAATTGGAAAACTAAAATAGGTACCCCTCTAATACACGTAGCGGCTGAGTTTGGCAATCCGGAAATTATTCGATTGCTAATCAATCATGGCGCTGATATGGAAACACTAGACTTCATGGAAAATACGGCTTTAAGCGTTGCTTCTACGAAGGGTATATCCCCTAATATACAAGCACTGGTTCAAGAAAATGCCAATATCAATCATCAAAACCTCCAGGGTGATACCCCTCTGATGTTGGCATCTACGAACTATAAGGATGCTGCAGTCACCTACTTATTAGAAAATGGTGCAGATGCAACTATAAGAAATTATATGGGCTATGCAGCAGCAGATTACTACAGTACGAATGTTTACGACGGGCTTTTTGCCCAAAAAGGAGTTAAACAACAACAGAGCAAACACACACCCTCCAAAGCCGAAAAGGCACCTACTAAGGAAGAAGTCTCAAAAGAGAATCATTAGGCGTCAACAGGGAATACTTGTCGAGAAGTATTTCTCGATAAGCTTCCTGTTAAGACAACTTTCTACAACTATTCTAAATAACCGATTTTAAGGAAAGTTAATGCTTTAAACGGCATTGACAAGATACAATTCCATCATATCCAATCCCATTCAAACACAGAACACGCAAGACACGATATAAGAAGCAGTGGTCGGGATTTTACGGTAATTCCCGAATCCTAGATTTAAGTATGCCCCCTTCAAAATCCCACAACTGTAATACTGACTGCTGTTTCTATGAGTGTTAAAAAAGAATGACCAATCTAATATCTCTTCAGCTTGAGGGTAATATACTTTCAAGCTGAAAAAATTAAACTGGTCATAACGTTTGGTTCAATGGACGCGATTCAGGGGTGGATCGTGTCCGTTTTTTTTCTAGTAGGGTGTAAAAAATAAATTCGACTTCTCTAGGCAGTCATCCAGTAATTCTTTCCAACGATTACTAATAGAATAGTCAAGGAAATGATTAATAACCAGAATCTTACATCCTTTAAGAGATGAGTGTTGTTCTCAGATAACATAGCTTTTAATAAATTTATAGGGCCATTCGTAATGGCTTCCAAATTAAAGGTAGTAAGTTGTTAGGTATTATCAAAAAATATAATGTAATTAGTCAGCAACTATCTTTTGAAATAACAATGGGAAAGGAGGAAAATGAGGAGGGAAAAAGGAAGGATAAAATGATAACTAAAAAAAAGGGTAAGCACTTATATCTAAGTGCTTACCCTTTTTTAATTTCCAAAAAAGATGCCAATGTAGACAAGAGCGGACGCTATTTTGCAGGCTCTTCTGTGGAGGCCGCTTTTTTAGTGGTAGCTTCTGTTGTTTCTTTAGTAGCTTCCTCTGCTTCTGCTTTAGCAGCAGCTTCTTTTTCTTCTGCCTCTAGTTGGGTGAAAATGTCCCGTTCTTCTAAGTAATTAAACCATTTAATGATTTTTTTCATGTCACTTGCGTGTACATTATCTGGGTCATATTTAGGCATGATTTGAGAAAAATAAGCATGTAATTCTACTTTTGAAGAATTAGCTGGAATAACAGCTAAACTTGTCTTTTTCTCTAACATAGTTTCAAATACATCCGATAATTTGATCACATCGTCAGGATCTTGAGAATAGATCGTCACAGAGCCAAGCGGTGTAAATTGGTGTTTTCTAGAACCAACAAAACGCTTCTTTCCGCTATCGATATCTTCGATAATTAACCCATTACTGCGGTTAGCAGCTACCTTCTGCACGCCACCTAAGCCACTAATCACTACTAATTTTTCTAAATTCATCTATATTTTTTTGAGTCTAGGGAATCATTTAGCTTCCCTTGTAAAGTTATTTTTTCTAAGCGGGTGCAAAATTACGAGAAATTGTATTTAAGAAGTAGTAATACGGCAATAACCTGTATAATTTAATGTTCCTATTCTAATTTTTTACCAAAAAGGGAGACTGCTAATGTAGAAACAAAACTTATCGCTACTTTTTGCAGGTAGCTTTTAGTAACTTCGCACTTTAATTGTGCTAAGTTTAATCAGTACCATACAGAACCCTAGACGTAGTATTACATGAAACAACAGACTATCGGGAAAGCGGTTTCTCTCCAAGGAATTGGACTTCATACAGGTCAAACAACAAAGGTATCTCTTCTTCCTGCTTCAGTGAACCACGGTGTTAAGTTTAGAAGAGTAGATATAGAAAAATCAGCTACTATTCCAGCTGATCCTAATAAAGTCGCATCCAGTAATAGAAGTATCTGCTTGAAAGTAGGAGATACAGAAATTTATACGGTAGAGCATTTATTGTCTGCTTTATCGGCATCCGCTATTGATAATGTTTTAGTGGAAGTAGATGGGGCGGAAATTCCCATTTTAGATGGTAGTGCTAAAGAATGGCTTAAGTTGCTGAAAAAAGCGGGCAAACAAGAGCAAGAACAAAAAAGGGAGTTTTTAATCATCGAAAATCCTATTGAATTTGTAGATGAAGAAACGGGTGCAGAATATATCGCATTGCCTTCGGACACTTTTGAAGTAAAAGTGTTACTAGATTATGAGACAGACGCATTGAACGGACAGTATGCGACGCTTAATAAACTAGAGGATTATGCAAAAGAGATTGCCCCTTGTAGAACATTTGTTTTATTGAGTGAATTAGAAAAACTAGCGAAGGAAGGATTGATAAAAGGAGGTAGTTTAGACAATGCCATTGTCTTTGCTGATAAAAAAATGAGTAAAAAGGCACTAGGGGCCTTAGCGAAAAAAATAGGACATTCAGCAGCAGAATTTACAATAGAAAGCGGTATTCTCAATACCCAAAAACTACATTTTCCTAACGAAGCTGCGAGACATAAAATCTTAGATTTAATTGGTGATTTAGCATTAATCAATAAACCGATTAAGGGAAAAATTATTGCTACCAAACCAGGGCATCAAGCCAACACGAACTTTGCTAAAAAACTGAAAGCTGTTTTCGTAGAGCAAAAGAAATTAAAAGGAAAACCTCGCTACAACCCTGCTATTGCTCCTTTATATAATTCTGTTCAGATACAAGAATTACTACCACACCGACATCCTTTTTTATTAGTAGATAAGATTATAGAATTGTCAGATACCCATGTGGTAGGCATAAAAAACGTTACACATGACGAGTATTTCTTCCAAGGGCATTTTCCTGGGAATCCAGTGATGCCAGGGGTATTACAAATGGAGGCATTAGCTCAGGCTGGTGGAATATTAGCCTTGTCTTTGGTAGATCCAACAGTTAAATGGAATACCTATTTCTTAAAAATAGATAATGCTAAGTTTAAGAATATGGTCGTACCTGGAGATACAGTCATTCTGAAAATGGAATTATTAGAGCCAATAAGAAGAGGGGTTTGCCAAATGCGTGGCACTGCTTATGTGGGGAATAAAATTGTATCTGAAGGAGATCTGACCGCTCAAATTGTTAAGAGAGAAAAGGCGTGATCTAAGCAAATCAGATATTTCAAAACTTGAGCATAGAAGAATAGATTAATGAGTACGGACGGACTAAAAGTAATACACCCTGCCGCAAAAATAGCCGCAAATGTTTCTATAGAGTCTTTTGTAACAATAGGTGCGGACGTAGAAATAGGAGAAGGTACATGGATAGGTCCTCATGTTACGATTATGGATGGGGTGAAAATAGGTAAACAATGCCGAATTTTCCCTGGCGCAGTTGTTGGAGCGGTTCCACAAGATTTAAAGTTTGACGGGGAATCTTCAAGGATTGAAATTGGGGATAATGTAACTATAAGAGAATACTGTACCTTAAATCGAGGCACTAAAGCAAATGATACAACGATTATTGAAGAGGATTGCTTGCTGATGGCCTATGTGCATGTAGCGCATGACTGTGTGTTAAAAAAAGGGGTAATTCTAGCAAATAATGTTAATCTGGCGGGCCATATCGAAATAGGAGAATATGCTGTTTTAGGAGGCCTTACTGCTGTTCATCAATTCGTTAAAATAGGGGCACATTCTATGGTCGGGGGAGGTTCATTAGTCCGAAAAGATGTTCCACCATTTATTAAAGCAGCAAGAGAACCATTAGCATATGTCGGGGTTAATTCTGTTGGCTTAAGTAGACATCAATTTAGTAAAGAGCAAATTCACTACATACAAGATATGTATCGTTTATTATTTGTAAAAGGATTTAACGTTACCCAAGCAATAGAAGCGATAGCTAAAGAATTGCCCACATCCAAAGAACAAGAACTCTTATTCGATTTTATTAATAGTTCTAAAAGAGGCTTAATTAGAGGCTTTCGCCAACGTAAATAAGCACTACTTCCTCACCATGAATATAACCGTAGAAAATATAGGCAAGCGTTATTTATATGAGTGGATATTTAAGAAAATAAATTTCCAGTTTAAAGCAGCTACCCGCTATGCTATATTAGGAACCAACGGCTCTGGAAAATCTACCTTTTTAAAAATAATATCGGGTCATCTTTCTCCTTCCAAAGGCACCATTTTGTATCAGGAAAATGATCAAAGTATAGATAGTGATGATGTATACAAACAAGTAAGTTTTGCCGCACCTTATATTGACCTGATAGAAGAATTTACCTTGCAAGAAGCGGTTGAATTTCACCAAAAATTTAAAAGCTTCCGTTCAAATATTACAGCTACCGATTTTTTAGAACTCATTCAGTTACAACATGCCGCTTCCAAAGAAATACGATTCTTTTCTTCTGGTATGAAACAACGGCTCAAATTGGGCTTAGCTATTTGTTCCAACAGCTCTATCTTGCTCTTAGATGAACCTACCTCTAATTTAGATGAAAAGAGTATTGACTGGTACCAACAATTACTAAATAGATTTGCAGACAACCGCCTAATTCTGATCGCTTCTAATGAAAAGCGAGATATTCAAGATTGTGAAGAACAATTAAATATATTGGATTACAAATAGGTCTTTCCTTATTAATCCCTCATTATTTAGACTTTCCCTAATACATTAAATCAATATGGATAATTCAAAACGGATCTTTATAGGGGCTTGCATGTGTCTATTGATATTTGGGATGGTAGCAGTTACCTTAGGATCTGTATTGCCAGAAATAGTTGTTAAATTTAATGCTAGTCAACTGGCTGCTGGTGTATTAACCTCTTTATTACCTATTGGCATTATGGG
>CALJIY010000505.1 GCA_937973945.1 uncultured Saprospiraceae bacterium
TCCCCAGTCTAAGCACTTAAATTCACAGCCTAAAATAGCGGATGCTTGTACCGACATTTCATGTCTAATCTGCTTGACTTCTTCTACGGAACGGTTAGGATTTTCTTTCCATAAGACTCCTGATTCCCCTCTTTCTCCATAGGACAAGGCTAAGTTTAATACTTCGCCACCTTGTTCTACTACTTTTGCTATTGTCCCCCCAGCTCGCCAAACATAGTCGGCTGAATGAGCACCTACTACTAATAATTTCTTTGTCATAAGTGTTTTAAGTATGAGGTATAAAGTATGAGGTATAAAGTATGAACTGTGCCTCATACTTTATACCTTATACTTCATACTTAGTTATGCGCTACATATTCTAATTTGTGCAAGTTTTCCATCGTGATAAAACAACTATCTGCACTTGCTTCTGGTGTTCTTTTTTCTTTGATGGCTTCAAAAAATTCTCGGTCTTGTAATTCTATTCCATTATCAGAAACACCCTGCCAATCATAGTCGACAGGCTTATCCCAACCATTCGTCATATCATTATAGCGCACTTTAAAAGTACCTTCTTCACAGATATATCTAAACCAAGAACCTAAGGGTCCTTCATTATTAAAAGAAAGAGCAACCGTACATAATTTATTACTTGTCGATTTTAAACCAATCGTCATATCCAAGGGTACACCAATAATTTTACTGACAGGGCCTTGTTGTGCCCAGCGTTTGATAATCGGTTCTCCCGTTTGCCAAGCAAATAAGTCTACACTATGACAGGCATGGTGCCATAATAAATGATCGGACCAATTGCGCTCTACCCCCAAGGCACTCTTATTGGTTCTTCTATGAAAAAGTGTTTCTACCACCAAGTGATGTAAGTGTAATTTTCCTTCCTTTAATTGCTGATGAATCCATTGATGAGGCGGATTAAATCGGCGGGTATGGGCTACCATTGCCGTCAAATCAGTTTCTTTTTGCACCTCACAAATCATTCGGGATTCTTCCAATGACATGCCCATTGGAATTTCTACCAGCACATGTTTTCCTGCTTTCATTACTTGCACTGCTTGGTCCGCATGCATTGGTGTCGGCGTACATAGGATCGCGCAATCTACTCCAGGTATAGCTAAAGCTTCGGCTAGGTCTAATGTCCAATGCGGAATGTCATTTGCAGCTGCTACCTCCTTTGCCTCTGCTTCATTTCCTGCGACTAATGATACTACCTTCGCATAAGGAATATTTTTTAAAGAACTAAGGTGTTTTCGGGCAATTGACCCTGCCCCTGCTAGTACTATATTCATCGGCTAATTTTGAATTTTGAATGAATGAATTTTGAATACCATTCCTAATTGCTATATATTTGGTTGGTTCAAAAATCAATGAATCAGCCAAATAAATTAGAACTGTAAATTTGGCGATTACGAATATCCAAGTTTGCTTAAAACCTTTTCCAAAGTGTCTTTTTTCAAATCATTAACATGTGCAGTAATGCCTAAGGCATTAGCATATTCCACCAACACTGGTTCTTTCATTGCCTTTATCTCCGCTGCTGATTTTTCTTCGGGCGCATTCTCAAAACAAATCACGCCAAAAGCAGTATTGGAAGAAGCGACATGGTACTTCCTAAATTTCTCTACAACTTTCTCGTTCATAGCGCCTCGCATTATTTGCCACATCACTAATTCAATTCCTTCTGAGCCAGCTTCTCGAATATATTCTAAATGAGATCTATCCCTGTTGACATCATTATTATCTCGAAGATTATCTAGATAATTAACATCAAACTCTGTGTTTATGACTCCTGATCTTTCGCCCTGTAACTGATGGGACATCCCACCTGTACCAGCAATGGCTACTTTCAATTCTCCATCATATTCCTCCACAGCCTTACGAATGGCTTTACCTAAGTCATAACATCTTCTGGCAGTTGGTGGAGGATATTGTATTACATTAACACATATCGGAATTACCTTTACAGGCCAAGCGGCAGGCTCTCCAAAAAAGACGGTCAAAGGAACGGAACAACCGTGGTCCACATCCATTTTATTAGCAATGGTTAGGTCAAAACCATCTAAGATGCAAGATTCTGTAATGTGCCATGCTAATTCGGGATGTCCCTCTACGTTCGGAATTTGACGACGACCGTATCCTTCGTCTGCGTTCTCAAACCATTGAGCTACGCCAATCGCAAAGGTTGGAATGAGTTCTAAAGAAAAAGCAGACGCATGGTCATTATACACCAAGATTAAAACATCTGGTGCCAGATCTTTAATCCATTTTCTTGCTGCGGGGAGTGCCGCAAATAAGGGTGTCCAATATCCATCTTCGGTTTTTCCGTGGTCGCTTGCTGCTCCTACTGCTGGTACATGGGAACAACCAATGCCTGCTATAATTTTTGCCATTGTAATTAAGTATGAAGTATAAGGTATGAAGTATAAGGTAGCAGGTGTAAAATTCAAGGAGTATTAAATGAAGAATAGCTTACTTACCTACTACTTCATACTTTATACCTCATACTTCATACCTATTTCACCATTTTTTTCTTCTTTGTAATAATGGAACTTCTGGTCAATTTCATTACTTCCTCTGTGTCCTTATAAAGCGATTGAAATTGTTCATCAGTAATATATTCCGTTGCATTTAATAATTCCAACCAGAACATGGTTTCTCCTAATTCCTTTTGTCCTATACTAAGTTTATGAATAAAATCTTTATCACTTTCTGCATTAAAAGCTTCTCTAACCATTGCACCAGGATTTGTACCTGATCTCAGAATTTGTCTTGCTAAATCATAAGCTTTAAGTTTTTTCACTAAATGCTTATATAATTTTACAATTCGAACTGCCAATAAAAATGATTTTTCCTTTAAAGGGCTTGTCTTACTCATAGCTGTTTAGTTTAAGTAGTAAGCATTTGATAATAGAGAGTAAATTCCTATTTCCAAATGCTTACTACGTGTTAATTTAACAACTAATTTACAAGATATTTTTAAGAAGTATAAAGTATGAGGTATAAAGTATAAAGTATTTAGTACTTCATACTTTATACTTTATACCTCATACTCCTTCTTACTTCGATTACCAATAATAGACCGTCCGCCACTCAACATCATTTCTTTAAATTCGTCCTCCGTAATGCCGGACATTTTCCCGCCTACATGTTGCATAGATTTTCGGTCAAAAATGGCAATCTTAAAAGTATAATAAATATTTCCACCCAATTCCAACATCTTTAGCCATTGCCTTTTTAGCACAGCTTCCTTTTGTTCAGCTGTTAGGTCAAATTTATCTAAGTAAGCAGACTCATCCTTTCCAAATTCTGCTCGATTTTCTGCCTTATTCAAAGACATACAAAAAATATTTAAAGCATATCCTTTCCTTGAATGTTCTGGTGTAAAAACATAAGTGCCTGGAATATCGGCGAAGGCTTTTCTTAATTCTGCTTTTTCTTCTTTAGTCATTTTTATAAGTAAGAGGTAGTAAGTATGAGGTAATAAGTAATAAGTAAGAGGTAATAAGTGTCCTAACTACTCATTACCTTTTTACTTATTACCTTTTATTTATTACCTAAATGAAACAATGTTGGAACAAAATTAGACCTATCATTAAATAAATATTGGTATATATTGGCTTTAAACTTGTATATTTCGAACATTTTATCCATTTTGATAAGCCTAATCACCCATTTATGATATAATAAAAACATTATGGCGAAAAAGTTATTGCAATATAAAGGGCCTTATGGAGAGCAAAGAAATCCTGTTTCGGATGAACTAATTGATTATGAGCCATTAAAAAAAAGGAGTGCTATTTATAATTATGAAATCACAGAGCATCTGCATACCGATTTAATGCAGTTTTTTTTAATTACAGAAGGTGGAGGATTTTTGCTATCGGAAGGAAAGAAAATTAAATTACAAGCTCCCTGTGGTTTAATTATACCTAACAATACCTTACACGGTTTTGTATTACAATCTAATGTTCAAGGAGATGTTTTTACTTTTACAAATACTTTTTTTGAGAAAAATCTACTAGCTGCAAAGAAAATATTGCTACAATTGCATCAATTGCAACACTTAGTCTTTGACGAAAGCACAATTTTTTATCAAGAAATATTTACTTTAAAAAATAGCTTAATCAAAGAAATAGCCACCCATCAGCCAGAAAAAACTTATGCGGTA
>CALJIY010000506.1 GCA_937973945.1 uncultured Saprospiraceae bacterium
ATCCCTAGATATTTTTAGCGGATAAGGTGCTATATCTTCCATCTTTACTTTTAGGTTTCTATGCGTATTATACTGATTGATTAAGGTACCACCATTCTTTACATAGCTCATCAATTTTGGTTGATAGAATTTCATTCTTTCTACCGTATTGTAGGCTCTTACGCCTAGTATAATGGCATCGTATTGAGATAAGTCACCAGAAATAATTTCGCTATCTACTAACTCTGTCACTTGATATCCTACCTGTACAAGAGACGCAGGAATAGCATCTCCAGCACCCATAATATAACCAATTTTGTCCCCTTTCTTTTTCAGATCTACTCGCACTACCTTTGATTCAGAAGGCTGTATAATCGTTTGAGTCGGAATGTGATCATATTCTATAAACGTGCCTTTCTTGGTATAGCTTTTTCCATTCGCTAAAGTCACAATTGGAGAAATTGCTTGTTCTTCTTGCGTATCTGTTGGATATAATTTAAAACTAACCAATTGCTCCTCTCCCTTTAATTTCAAATCTATAGCTACAGAGGATGGCTCTATTTTCCAACCCTTTGGATGTGCTAGCGTGACTGTTCCTTTCACATCCGCCTCTCCTGATTTCACTAATACATTAACTGTCTTAGGCTCATTATTAGCAAAAACATATACGTCCTCTTGAATGTTTGCAAAAACAGGCGTTACTATTTCCACTGGTCGATATACTTCTCCTGCTACAGGGTCTCTTTTTTTATACACCGCATCTGTAGAGAAATCAATGGAAGTACCTTCTATGACAAAAGAGAAATGTACTTTTAAATCTCTTGGCGTTTCTGGTGTTCCTCGCTGTAGTTGATCTTTAACGGTATACATTCCCAGTTCTGCTTTTTCATTTAACCAGTAGGGATTCGTATAAGGCATATCTTCTGGCAAGGTGACGGTCTTGGTAATTAAATTCACTTCATTATTAGCCAAGGTTAAAGATAAAGTGGAGTCCTTATCTACTGGATGGATGCTAAAATATTCCAACACCACAGGAACCTCAGAACGATTGGTCACTTCAATATCTAGATCAACCGATTGGCCTGGCGTATAAGAATAATCGTCTGTAACAGCTTCTACATATAAACCTAATGCAGCTTGGATCACCTCCTTTACTTCTGCCATTTTCACGCGTTTCCAATGACCATCCGGTAAAGCCTTCATTAATTTATAGGCCTCCATTAAACCAGCTACACTTTTAGCAGGATTGCTATAGTCATATTCTGCCTCGACCTTTTTCAAAACCATTCCAATTGCTTTACCGCCTTCTATTCTAGTCCAATTCGTATTAATTCCTTTAAATACTTCTGATTTGCTATTAGGCATATCTCCTTTTAGTAGCTCCAAATACTCTTGCATACCTCCTCTAGAACCAATAGCTCCAAAACCTTGACACTTGTGCATACTACGCGCTTCTGCTGCTATTTCTGTATTAGATTTTCCTTTCGTTGGATAGTACACACCTACATCCACACTCATCATATTGGTTTTATCCGCTTTAGCAAACTTCTCTCTACTTCCGTAAAACCACCAAGAAGTATTCATAAATAATCGCTTTGGTTGCCAAACAGAAACATGTTTTAATTGCTCTGGGTACACCGTAGGATCTCCTGCCATATCAAAAGCTTGATGAGATAAAATAGCAGAAGAAGTATGGTGTCCATGCGTTTTACCTGGCGTACGATGGTCGAAACGGTTGATAATCACATCTGGCTGCCATTTTCGAATGACCCAAATCACATCTGCCATCACTTCTTTTTCATTCCAGATCTTTAGCGTTTCATCAGGATGTTTAGAATAACCAAAATCATTCGCCCTACTAAATAATTGATGTCCACCATCTGTTCGTCTAGCACCTAATAGTTCTTGGGTCCGAATCACCCCTAACATTTCTCTAATTTCTGGACCAATTAAATTTTGTCCACCATCTCCTCTTGTCAAGGATAGATAAGCGGTATTCATTTTTAAATGATTCGCCATATAAGAGATGAGTCGTTGGTTTTCATCATCGGGATGTGCTGCCACATACAGGACAGACCCTAAAACATTCAACTTTTGAATGGATTCATGAATATCACCAGAAGTCATTCGCTTTGGCGCTTGTGCCGCTAGTTGGAAAGAGGACAAGCAAATTAATAGTACTAGAAATCTATACATTGTTATTTATACTAAGTAACGATTGAAATAAATCTTATTTTTAGTATAAAACTCTTTGGTAATCAATTTATTCATCCGATCACTTGCAAGTCAATTGATACTAAATTGTTTTATACTTGTTTTAAATACGATTTTCAGCAAATAAGATGCACAAAGATATACAGGATAAGGTGATTATTACAAAATAAAAAGTAATCGAATAGCACCTATCATTCCGTAATTAATCTAAAAAACAGCTCATTGGTGCCCTATCTCTTCTAAAAACCCTAAAATATCATCTAAATTGTCGTATAAGGAGTAATTATTAGGCTATTTTATTAAGATTACTTCTATATATTGTAGCTATTTTTGACAATAGCAAATAAATCATTTGTAAGAGATAAAATTAGCAACAATTCCTTTTGGCATTATGTTTTACGTAAAATATAAATAGCCTTTCCGAAGCTAATGACTACATAAAAATCAACCATCGTCTATTCACCTAAATATCAAGTATGAATATGAAGTTAAAAATTTACTTTTTAATCCTATCCTTTGCTTTAGTGAGCGTTTCGCTTTTTGCCCAAGAAAGAGCCAAACAGCAACAACAAATTGAT
>CALJIY010000507.1 GCA_937973945.1 uncultured Saprospiraceae bacterium
CTCAATTCCTTTCCTCTTGAAAAAATTTAGATTGGTCTCGGTAAATATCCATCCTATCAATATCTACATTTTCAAATTTTCGTTTTAGTAGCCAGCGAGGACGCTCTAAAGTTGATTCCCATTGAAAAATCATTTTATACATTTTTCGAACTCGTTCAGGATATAAGGCTGCCAAATTATTTAACTCTCTCTCATCCTCAGGAATATTATATAACTCGGCAGGACGATCAGGGTAACGAATTAACTTCCAATCTCCTGCTCTGACTACTGCCCGCGCTTGTTTTTTCCAAAATAAAAATTGATGAGGTCGTTCCTTTTTTGCTCCTTGAATATAAGGGAGCAAATTAACACCATCTAGGTTCTGAATGGTATCAATATTTCCTCCTCCTGCCGCTACAAAAGTGGGTAATAAATCTAGGGTGCTAATCGGGTAGGAGTAAGTTGTATTAGGCGCAATTTTACCAGCCCATTTCATTAGAAAGGGAACTCTAATTCCACCTTCTAAGTGATTCGATTTTGTACCACTTAACGGATAATTACTGGAAGCATTTTTATCAGTAGGTCCACCATTATCATTCGTGAAAACAATGATGGTGTTTTCGGCTATGTCTAATTCTTCTAATTTGTCTATTATTTTTCCACAAGCTCGATCAAGCGCTAAAGTCATCGCTGCCACTATTTGTCGATTGCCTTTTAGATTTGGAAATTGCTTCAAGTCTTCTGGGGTAGCATCCATAGGGGTATGCACCGCATTAAAAGATACAAAAGCAAAAAAGGGATTGGCTCTATTTTTCTCAATAAATTGTACGGTTTCTGTAGCTAGTTTATCCGTCAAATATTCATCTGGTTCTTCATAGTTTTCAAAGTTGCGTTCCATTTTGTTGAGTGGCTCTCTAGGTTCACTTTTGTATTCAAAATAACTTCTTGCACCACCCCGAAAACCATAAAATTCGTCAAACCCTCTTTTGTTTGGATGAAATCGGTCTGCACCACCTACATGCCATTTTCCATAAAAAGCAGTCTTGTAACCAATGTCTTGGAGGTATTGCCCAATCGTTTTTTCTTCTACAGGAATACCCATTTCAGGACCATCAACCGCAGAGACTTCACTCATAAATCCCGGTACATTATTTTCTTCAAAGCCAAAGCGCTGCTGGTATTGCCCGGTCATAATGCCTGCTCGGGAAGGACCACAGGTAGGATCAGAAACATAGCCTTGTTTAAAACGAACACCTTGTCTAGCCAACTTGTCTAAATTTGGTGTTTTCATCGTTTTGCTTCCATGAAAACCGAAATCTGCATAGCCGGCGTCGTCTGCAAAAAGTAGAATGATATTGGGTTTTGTTTGAGCGAAAATAGCTTGCTGTAATAAGCAGAAAAGGAATAATGTTTGTAGATACTTCATTCTTTTTTGATTCTATTCTAAGTTTCTAAAAACTGGATTAATTATTTAAGATACTGGATACTGGTTACGAGATAGCGGGTTTATTAATTACATGTTCCTAAGTAAAAAATATTGGCTGTGTGGCCAAAATTTTTACTTGGTGTCTTGGGGAGACACTCGCAATCTATAGCCATACTATAGAACGCAAAAAGTGTCAGGTCTTGTAAAAGATCCTGACACTTTGATTCACTAGTTTAACGTAGAAACATATTGTATAATGACTTTAAATTTCTTCTTTACTAAGCTTTAATACCCAGCATTTTGCATGATCGAAGGCGCTTTTTCTACTTCACTAAGTGGAATTGGTAGATAGTAATGTTTTTCAAAGAAAGGTCTAGTCACAACTACATCTTTCTTGAAAGTCGTTGAACCATCTGAATTCCTTGTCCACTTAAGTCCTTCAATATCAAAGCCTAAATGGTCTTCTTGCATCCATCTTCTTTCATCAAAAAAATTGTGACCCTCAAAACATAATTCTACTCTTCTTTCTCTTTTGATCGCTTCATATAAGGCATCGCCTGATGCAGAGATTTCCGGTTGAAGTGCTCTGGAGGAAACTCTGTTTAAATATATTAGGGCCTCCGCTTCATTTCCTAATTCAAATTGTGCCTCTGCATAGTTCAAATAAATTTCTGCTAATCGGTATAAGATAAAAGGACGATTCGGAGAAACACCACCACCTACCGCAACACTTTCATCTTGGAATTTTCTAATGTTATACCCTGTCTTCGAAGAATGCTGTGCATTCCCAAGACCTTCAGGAGAATCCACGCCATGCGGGAAAACATCGGTATCCTCTGAAAGATAATATTGAATATCTCGTCCTCTGAAATCAGCACCATTGAAAAGTAGGTTGGCATAATATCTCATCTCTCTATCTGCATTCGGCCGTCTTGAATTGAAGGTATTGCCATCCGTAGTTGATCCATCTGCCATATTAAATTGCAAGGCAAAATTATGCGTAGGGGAGGACAATGCCCAACCATCAAAACCATTCGGAGATTGTGTTTTATCCCATAAGGAGTTAGCATCTACTCCAAAATCATAGAACTCTGAATTATACGCTCTTGCAAACAAAATATCTTCATGTGGAGATAAGAACATTGCTTGATACTCTGCAGCATCTGCTACTGGCTTCAAGTCTCTGTCTCCTACTAAATCAATAACTGCTTTGGCCGCATTTGCTGCATCTTGCCATTTTGAACTTTTTGTGTAATCGTATAATGGACCACTAGGCGCTGTACTAGGGTCATGCAATTTACTGGCAGCATATAACAGCGTTCGTGATTTTATAGCTAAAGCAGAAAGCTTGGTGATACGTCCAAATTCACTATCTGGTCTAGTCTCAGGAAGAACAGCAGCAGCCTCATCTAATTCTTTTACAATGAAATCTACACATTCTTCATAGCTATTTCTTACTAAATTGAAATCATCTTCAAGCCCTAAAGCCCTTTCCATAATAGGCACTCCTCCATAATATCTAATTAATTTGGCATATAGATTCGCACGTAAAACTCTCATTTCCGCTTTATAAACCATCACTTTATCAGGGTCCGTTTGCATCGCTTCACTTGCATCCACTCGATCTAAAAATTCATTCATACCTCGAAGGTAGGTAAAATAAGTATCCCATAGTTGATTAAAAATCCCAGTATTAGCTGGTGACCAACCGCCCCCTCTCAATCTAAATAAGTCTCTATCTTGGAAATTAAATTTTGCTTCGAAAGAAGCGCCTTCGATATTGAATCGACGACCCCACCATTGACGCTGATTAATGCCCCATCTTTCA
>CALJIY010000508.1 GCA_937973945.1 uncultured Saprospiraceae bacterium
GGCTTGTATTGATTGGTGTGTAGAATGGATTAAACTTTTAGTAACGACAAAAAAATAACTTGAACATCTAGGACGGAATCTTTTGCCCTCATTTTCTCTTAAAAAATACTTCCGTAGCTAGGCTATGCAAGGATTTTTTAATAAAAACTGAGAACAAAATCTTCTCGTCCAGATGACCAACTTATTATTTCGTCGTTACTAAAAGAATAACACTTTTAAAAAAAAAGCGAATAACATTAGAATGGCTATGGCATTAGCTATTATTTCGATAAACTGTTCTTTTTTACTTAACTCTATTTCTTTAGTTTGATCTGTTTCTTTATTGGTCATCGCTAAATATATTGGTCAATAATTTTCCAAAATTGGGAGACTCGAGCGGTCCAAGTATTAGAGTTAGCACAATCTATTCTTTTCTGTATTTGCTCATCTGTTTGGGACGTTAAAGCCGCATCAATTTGATGAATAAATGCTTCTTCAGAATCTGCTAAATATATATAGTCCTTAAATCCAGAAATATCTTCTGAGAAATTAGTAGCCACTACAGCCTTTCCTGCGGCTAAATATTCATTTATTTTTAAAGGATAGATACTTTTTGTAAGGGTATTGCACAGAAAGGGGATAAGTGTGCAATCCATATGTTGTAAGTAGGCAGGCAATTCATATAAATTCTTGCCTCCTGTAAATATGACATTCGGAAGATCTGGTAAGCCTAGTTCTAAATACTCAGTATTATTTAATGGCCCAACAAAAAGAAATGTTTTATCTGAATGGTGTAAGATTGCTTTTTTTAATAAAGGATAATTGACTCGCAGGTGATCTAAATTTCCAATGAATCCAACTACCTTCCCTTTTCTTCCTTCTAGTTCTTTTGGTCGTTCAAATGTTTCCGTTAATACTTTTTGAAATACGGCTGGGTCTACTGCATTGTGTAGAATATGTGTGTTCGGAGAAATCTTCGACTTTAAATTCCATAATTCTTTAGAAGTAACTAAGGTGACGTCTGCATCTGCAATGGCCTGATTTTCTAATCTATAGCCGTGTTTTAAGGTGTAATCATCTTGGCTAATATCATCGATACATTGATATACATTTAAAGCTGGTTTAAATGAATCAGGTAATACTGCAGCCCCATACGGGTTATAGCAATTGAGGTAGATATATTTTTTAATACCAAAATCTTTAATCAATTTTTGCACGGTCTTTAGGACTACCTTCTTATTGTATTGTTCTAGACCATGATGCATTTTACCTTCTGGTAACCAATTAATGGGGATGGTCAATGGGGGAGTGGCCGCAAGAAAGTTCTCAGGAATCTTGTCTACCTTTTCATAGTGAACTCTGTTGCTCAATAATTTAGGGGCTCGCTCTTTTACTTTAGCATTCCCCCAATTGCCAACAAAATCTTTTACTGAATAAGGTTTGTTTACATAAAAAACACGGTTGTTTTTTGCAAACTCCTTCGACAGCGACAAAGAGACAGAAGAATAAATGTTGTCGGAGGGAAACAAGGTATAATATATAATATCGTACTCACCCATAACATGTTAAGTATGAAGTATGAAGTATGAAGTATGAAGTTCTTACTTCATACTTTATACCTACTACTTGTTTTTCAAAAGAATGAATTCTTTTGTAATTAAATAGTTTAGTGGAAATATTCTAAAATTCGTATTCTTAAATGGGGTTACCCGATTTAGAATAGTATGACTTTTTCTATAAGCTGGTGTTAAGGACGTTTGTTCGATGACCCCCATTAATTTCTTGTGGGTCATATGATTTAATCCTTCATAAGACTCGCGAAGGGTACTCTCTAGATCTCCTACGATTGGATGATTGTGCTTTTCAATCAATCGATCTACCGTAGTCTCTGGTAGAAATTGAACCCATGGAATCTTAATGACATGATTTAAGTGAGAAGCATATGGACTCTTCCAAGGTGGATAGGAAACAAAAATTCCTCCGTCTGGTGTCAAGGCTTTACTTAATTGCTGAAAGATATTAACTAGATAATCTTCTCTGATATGTTCTACCACATCATTCAAGAAAATGTAATCAAACTTTCCTTCTAATGGATTATCGACAATGTTCCTTAATTCAAATTGAACATTTTCGACGCCGTGTTTTCTTTTCAATTCTTTAGCAACATTGATGTGGTGGGAATCTATATCCACCCCATAAATTTCGCAATCCCATTTTGATGCGTACCAAAGGGTCATGCCGCCCATACCGCAACCGAAATCAATAATGCGTTTACCATTGAGATCCATTAAGGTAGGGATCAATTGTTTGTCTACAATTAGATGGCTAGCGTCGTCATTTAAATAGTTGTCTTCGGCATATCCCATGCCTTGCAATAGCAACGTATTTTCCATAGGTAATTAATCATTTAGCATGCCTCGCACGCTGTTTTATTGGAAGTAACTTCCATATTAAATACTGAAAAAATAGATGGGGAACTTACTTTTTTACGGGGGGAATTACTATTAGCTTATAATCGACTCTTTGAATCACACAATTTTATTCACTAGCTATTTACCTGATACAAGTAATTATAGCGGTTGTGTTTTTGGGATTCGATTTTTAACAAAGGAAAATCCTTGTTTATAGAAATCGATGATATTCTTGAAGATGTTTCCAGTTTCTACCCCTACTAATTTTTTGAGCATCACTTGTCCTGCACAGAAAACAATAAAGTAGGTAACTAATGTACCATAAGCCGCTCCAACAATCCCAAATTGAGTAATGAATAAAGCATTTAAAAGAAAATTTAAGAAAAAGCTGACTACGGTAAAATAAAAATTTATTTTAGGCTTGCCAACGGATTCTAGCGTGATTCCTGTCTGATATAAAAAGGGGGTAAAAAGACTGAAGAGTACGACGAATCGTAATAGGGGGATGGTATCTAGGTACTGGTCACCAGCTATCAGGGTGATGATTAATTCTGGAATTAATTGAACCACTAGAATACCTGGTAAGATTAAAGCTAATATTAAGCCAACTGATTTTTCATATAAACTTGCTGCTGCTAATAAGCCATTTTTAGCAGCATTTTGAGCACTCTTTGGAAAAATAACAGGAGCTGCGGACAAAGTAGGAATCTCTAATAAATTGGTTACTTTAATAGCAATTTCATATACAGCAACTGCTGCACCAGATACCATACTTCCTAACATCATTTTATCCATGCTCTTGTAAAGCATACTACTTAGATTAGTCCCCACTGAATACTTACCGAAATCGAGTAATTTCTTTACCCATGACCAATCAATTTTTTTGGAAAACCGTAAGTAAGGTTTTGCAAAAAAATAAGCCACCACTAAACCTGTTCCATAAGCAATAATCTGAAAGATGGCTAAATCTGTTAATCCAAATTTTACATCAAATAAAAATAGATACAATACATAGAAAAAGAAAAGGGCTTGTTTTACGAAACCAGCCCAGAAGATACCCTGAAAATCCATATTAGCCTGCTGAATATAGTTGAACTGATTCAACGGCATCAATACCACAGTCGTTGCAGCATAGATCAGGAATAGGGTAGTCAATATATCTGCATTCCATAGATTGCTTAAAAATTGACCACCTATAAAAAGAAAAAATATGTAGGCAATTGTTAAGGCAATATTTAATAAAAAGGAGGCAGATAGTATTTCCCGATAGGAAGTTTCTCCGTCCGATGAAATATATTTAACTAAGCCATTTTGTATTAGACCTATTCGAGAAACTTCTAAAAAAGCGCAGACGGCAATAAATAAAACCCAGATACCCATATCTTCTTTAGACAGACTTCTGACCAACATATAAAAGCTACCAAAATTGAATACAAAACCAGACCCTTTCTCTAAGAAAGAATACATGCCTGATTTTATCCAATATTTTTTATTGCTAGTAGTCATAATAGTTGGGTAACATTGAAGTTAGAAGTCAGAGGTCAGATCGTCCTTACAGTACTGTCAGAAGTCAGACTTATGATGTTGACTGCGACACTTTGACAGCGCAGCGAGCTAACAGCGCAGTGATCTGACAGCGCAGCGATCTGACAGCGTAGCGATCTGACAGCGTAGCGATCTGACAGCGTAGCGGTCTGACAGCGTAGCGGTCTGACAGCAAAGCAGTCTAAATACCTAGTGAATATGGTTAAGATTAATTTTATTTAAAATAGATCCCATATATTGACCATTTAAACTTTGTAAAAATTCAACCGAGTTTTTATCAGCTGCTTCTAAAGAGGAATCTGCATTGAATACGGCGATTACTCTATCTGAGAACTCTAACAATTCCTTAGTATCCGAATAGTTATTCATGGCTGCTCCCTCTATGAAAACATAGTCATATTGCTTTTTGCAAGCATCCAAGAAATTGGAAAAATTAGCACTCGAAATTCCTTCCATTAAAGAAAATTCAGCACCAGCATTTTTTATTAAATCAATAGCACGGTTACCGTAAGGTGTTTGCAAAGTGCTTAATGCAAAATGTTGAATCAAACGATTCTCGACTAATAGCGTCAAAATAGCAGGGTTCGGTGACTCATGTTTTACGGACCATTGCGATAAAGTATTTTGCTTAAAGTTTGTATCTATAATTAATGATTTCTTTCCTTTTACTGCTAAGGAGTGTGCGAGATTGGCAATCAAAAAGGATTTACCATCATTCTTTCTTGGACTGGTAATCATGTATACTTTATGTCCATCTTCTCTTTCTACTTTAAAGCGCAAATCCCTGACCATTTCTCGGAATTTTTCCATTTTATCACTACTAGTCTGATTGCTAAACAGTTGATTTAGATCTAGTTGTTTATTATTGATTCTATTAAGATATCCTAGTAATGGTAAATTTGTAAAGGACTTAAATTGTGTAGGGGAGGTCAAGCTAGTGTCTAAGAAAGTGGCTAAAAAGATCAAGAAAGTTGCGATAATCGCTCCTACTAATCCAGCGAAGGCAGCAATTAATTTTTGCTGATCTGCTTCTGCTTCTTCTGGGCGCTGAGGATGTTCAATGATAGTCAAAGGACTCTCTCCTTTTAGATTAGCGATCTGTTCTCTATTGAGTTCTGTTACTAATCTTCTATAAGTCTCATTAGATAATTCTATCTCTCCTTTTAAGTTGCTGAGGTAAGATTCATTGGTTACGTAGCTTTGTATTCTTCCTTGTAATTGATTTAAATTTTCCTCAATTAATTTTAGTTTTTCTTCCGAATTAGTCAGGTCTATTTGAGCTTGAATTTTTCGATCTCTCAAGTTGTTAGACATCGTCTTGTCCTTTCGCTCTTTTGGTGCAAGTGGTTCTTTTTCATCCAATCTTGCTAACTCCGTTAGTCTCTCATCAAGCGCTTTATTGGTTAAACTGATCCGCGATTTAATTTCATCTTTATTGCCACCGTCATCCACCAATTGACGTTCATAGGTCGCTACTTGTTTCTTTAAATTTAATATAGCTCTATTAAGTGCCGTTCGTTTTGCATCTTCCTCATCAACACTTAGGTCTTCCTCATCATCATTTAGACCCTCTTTTTTAATCATGGACTCCAACTCAATGATAGTCTTTTTATTGGCTAGAATGCTAGAGCGCTCCAATTCTCTTTCTTGTTCTAACCGCTGCATTTGAGAAACGGAGGCTTTCTTTTGGGATTCTAAATCGACAATCCCACCCTTTGATCGGTAATTTTTTAAATCATTTAGTTTGGCATCTAAATCTTTTTTTCTAGCGTCCACCTGTTCTTGTAAATAAGAAACAGTTCCTGCATCTTGTCCTGCTCTAATACTTTCAAAATACTCTATAAAGGAATGGATATAGGTATTGGCTCCGAAATATGATAAATCAGGATCATTAGATTGGTATTCAATATTCAAATAATCTGTATTACCAACTCTAGTAATGCTTAAGTTACCACTTTTAATGCTATATAAATCATAGCCCAATGCTTTAGCTACTTTATTAAAATATAATTCATCTTCTGAGTTTTCAAAGGTAGGAGTCTTATCAGCCATTTGCTTTTCCAACAGATCTGACAAGTAAGTTAATTTACTTTCGTCTATGCCTGAAAAATTTATTTCTTCCTTAGCTTTGAATGTTTTCTCTCCAGATGCTAATGCTGCCAAATCATGTTGTACTAAGGCAAAAGTTAAGAGATTAATACATTGTCTAGAAGTCATAAACTCCAATAGATTGTCAAAACGCATCTCTATTTGCAATTGCTGCATATAGGCGTTTTTATCTTTGGTGCTGATACCTGTATAATCTATTACCCCTGTTGAAATAACAGCACTAGATTTGTAGACGGAAGATTTGAATTGAACAAATACATACGCAATGGCAGCTGAGAGAATCATTGCTAATAGAATAATCCATTTCCTTCTCCAAAGTATATTTAAATAATACTGAACCTCCATCAGAATTTGTTTGTCTAGTGTAAATAAAAGAAATGCTTAAAGACCGCTAAGGCATTTAAACTAACTGCATAAGCAATGACCAACTGTGATAATTACAAGAATTATCAATAGCAAAGTAGCTTTCCAATCAAGATGAGATCAGAATAGCAGACACACTCTAGTTGAATAAATTGCGCAATGCAATGAAGGGGGGAAGTTCTGAGTAGTTAAATAGGATTGTGAATTGAAAAAGGAAAGAGTATAAGAATAGTACAATTCTTAAGTGTTGTGTAGTTTCCTCCTTTTAAAATTTTATTGGGATAATCTAAATGGTGTTTTCTCTAAACGTAAATGTATAATTAATGAATTAAAATTCTCTTCTTTTATAAAAAACTAATAATCAGTCCTTTATTACTTTATGAATCAAAAGTCATTTCCTAAACATTCTTAAATAACAATTTTAGCACAAAAATAGCATAAATTCAAGTAAAATTGGGGATGGAGGATTAATATACTTTAATTGAATATAAGTTATTTGTAACGTAAATCAATGTTGGTGGAAGGATTTTGGAGGAAAAACTTAGGAGAATTAAACCTTATAAAGAGGGGGATTGGCTGCTTATTTGTACTACTGATTTTGACTACAACTTGTTAAAGAAGTCACGATCTTGCAAAGTGGAGAGCAGAGATAATTTGTCTCTGCTCTCATTATTTTTAATACTGAACAATCTTCTGAGCCATTTCATTAGAAATAATTGCCGTTTTGCCAGGATAAGTTCTAATGGCTACTTCTAAACAATCCATTGCCCCTTTCAAATGCTCTTCCTTTAGCACATAGGCAATTCGCACTTCTTGCAATCCCAAGCCTGGTGTTGCATAAAAGCCACTAGCTGGTGCTAACATCACTGTACTACCTTTGTATTCAAAATCGGTCAACAACCATTTACAAAACTTAACCCCATCATCAATAGGTAATTTTGCCAATAAATAAAATGCGCCTTTTGGCTTTTTGCAAATTACCTCATCCATGTTCGATAGACGCTCAATCAAATAATCTCTTCTGCGAACATATTCTTCTTTGACGCCTTCAATATAAGCAGGGCCGACATCCAAGGTTGCTTCCGCCAATATTTGTCCAAAGTGAGGAGGACTTAATCGAAATTCTGCATACTTATTAACGTTATCTAATATTTGACTATTTTTAGAAATGATCGCCCCAACTCGCGCACCACAAGAACTAAATCTTTTTGAAATAGAATCAATCACTACCACATGATCGTCTAAACCTTTCAATCGTAATACAGAGTAGAATTCTTCTTCATAGGAAAATTCTCTGTACACCTCATCTACAAACAAAAACAAGTCGTGCTTTTTGACAATGGCACCCAATTGCTCCAATTCTTGCTGAGAATAAACGCAGCCTGTTGGATTATTAGGATTACAAATGAAAATAGCCTTCGTTCGAGGCGTAATATATCTTTCAAATTCCTGTGGACTAGGCAGGGCATAGCCTGTTTCTATGGTAGAAGTAATCGCTACGAGTTTAACTCCTGATACGTAGGAAAAGGCATTATAGATGGCATAAAATGGTTCGGGTATAATCACTTCATCGCCTGCATCCAAACAGGAAAACATGGAAAACAAAATACCTTCTGATGCGCCATTTGTGATGATAATATCCTCATAACTAAGGTCTTTTGCACCGAATTTTTCGTAATAGCCGACTAACTTTTTTCTATAAGAGGTGAACCCCTTAGAGGGGCTATAAGGCACCATATTACTTTCTGTGGCGGCTTCTCTAACTTTCGCTAATGCCAAGGCGGGCGTTTGAATATCTGGATTTCCAATGTTTAAATGGAAAACATGTTTTCCATTTTTCTTCGCTTCATCTGCATATGGCCCTAAATGTCTAATAGGGGAGGTATATGCATCTTTTCCTCGTCGTGAAATTACTGGCATTTGCTAGAATTTAGAATTTAATAATATTTAAGAATTGCAAAAAAAACTGCTGTCTAATTTCAATGGCAGCAGTTATTTCTTCAATACATAGGTTAAATAAAAATGATCTAGTTTGGGAAACGTGTTATAATAAAGACTCAAAAAGCAACTTTTTGTTACTTAGTCCAATTAAGTTTCACAAAATAGATCAAAGTAGATATAGGCGATCGCTGGAAAGCAAGTCCTATGAATTAAGACGATATGCTACAAATATAAGGCATATTAGCTAAGAAGTAAACACCCTAGACAAAATGTTGACTCAAAAAAATAGAGAGAAAATTTCTTCTATAAGCTAAATAATCATTATAGAACTTAGGATTAACAAAAAAACTCCCTTTCTTTGCAGGAATTTTACAAAGTAGGTTAAACAACTTCTTTAAAAAGAAGCTATGAGTTTATAAAAATAGCTCTTAAAACCTACTAGTAATATAGCATAGAGTACCAAGAAACGAGCGCAGAGACGTATTACAGTCCATAAGCAACGAACTATCGTTGTATCCTGCCTACATGCTTTGGCAGGCAGGTTTAAACGAAATAAGTCTCTATTCTCTACTCTCGCTTCTCTATTCTAAAAAAAATCATTTAGAACCAAAAATCATTCACTAACAGAAAATTCTATAAAGACATGGCTACATTAAATTTTGGCGGGGTAGACGAAAATGTTGTAACAAGGGAAGAGTTTCCCGTTGAAAAAGCACGGGAAGTCCTTAAAGACGAGACTATCGCCATTATTGGTTATGGTGTACAAGGACCTGGTCAATCTCTAAATCTTAGAGATAATGGTTTTAACGTAATCGTTGGACAACGTTCCCCATCTGCTTCATGGGACAAAGCAGTCGCTGATGGCTGGGTACCAGGAGAAACATTGTTCTCTATCGAAGAGGCAGCAGAAAAAGGGACCATCATTCAATATTTATTATCGGATGCAGCACAGATTGCGGTATGGCCTACATTGAAGAAGTACCTAACTCCTGGAAAAGCATTATACTTTTCTCATGGCTTTGGGATTACTTATAAGGAAAGAACAGGTATTGTTCCTCCAAAGGACGTAGATGTAATCTTAGTAGCGCCTAAAGGCTCCGGAACTAGTTTAAGAAGATTATTCGTAGAAGGTCGTGGCTTGAACTCCAGTATTGCGATTTTCCAAGATGCAACTGGTAAAGCTTTTGAAAGAGTAGTGGCATTGGGAATCGGCGTTGGGTCTGGTTACTTATTTGAAACAACTTTCAAAAGAGAGGTATATAGTGATTTAACAGGGGAAAGAGGTACGCTAATGGGCGCTATTCAGGGCTTATTCGCTGCACAGTATGACCTATTAAGAAAAAGAGGACATACGCCTTCTGAGGCTTTCAATGAGACCGTAGAAGAAGCAACACAGTCTTTATACCCATTAATCGCAGAAAACGGAATGGATTGGATGTATGCCAACTGTTCAACTACTGCTCAAAGAGGTGCTTTAGATTGGTGGAAGAAGTTTAGAGATGCTACTGCGCCTGTATTTGCTGAGTTATACGATAGCGTTGCTTCTGGTAATGAAGCACAATTATCTATCGACTCTAATAGTAAGGAAGATTATAGAGCAAAATTAGAAGAAGAATTAAGAGAGCTTAGAGAATCTGAAATGTGGACGACTGGTAGAACAGTACGTGGTCTTCGTCCTGAGAATAAGTAAGCTTGAAAGTTCAAGATCAAACCTGCTCGTATGAGCTTACTAGATGTTGACCTAATATTTGGAAAATAAAAAAGTCCGACGCTTTTGTAGCGTTGGACTTTTTTTTTATAGCGATAATATCAATATTACTTTGTTACTTGGAGTTTCTCAAAGTCAGGAACAGACAAATAGAAATTAATAGGGCCCCAAACATCCCCCCATAAAACTGAAAACCTGCCTCAAACTCATAGCCGACATAAATAACACATAGCTGATAGAGCAACATCGCAAGAATGGCCAGTATTGGTAGCGCCTTATTTTGAGGCGTACCTTTAAGTATGCTAATATTCAACAAACCTATCACAATAAAGGCGGCACCCATCATAAAACTCACGACTCCCCAGGTATTCCAAAGGGTCTGCTGCTCTCCTAAAATGATGACTTCTTTTTGAAGGTATTCATTAATCTCAGGAGTCATTAATGCACTAAAGTGTGTTGC
>CALJIY010000509.1 GCA_937973945.1 uncultured Saprospiraceae bacterium
AATGGATTTGAATGAAATAGAACATGGCATCATCAGAAAAGAATTCAAAGAACCACGTATCCACTTTGCCGTTAATTGTGCTTCTTATTCTTGCCCGCCTTTGCGTAATGAAGCCTATACCGCAGAACGATTAGACGAACAATTGAGCGATCAAACAAGAACCTTCTTGGCCGATACCCGAAAAAATACTTTAAGCAATCCTGAGGCGATTGTTATATCCAGTCTTTTTAAATGGTATAGTACAGATTTTACCAATGCAGGATGGTGGAGTCGATTATTTGGAGGAAAGGATAGAACCCTAAATTTAATAAAATTTATTAGCCCTTATACAGACGTACCTATCACAAAAAATACAACTATTGAATTTATGGACTATGATTGGTCCTTAAACGAATAATCAGTGGGCACATACATTAAAATAAAAACACTATATAGGGAGAAGGTCTATGCGAAAGATAAATTATCAATTTATAATTATAAATCTTTCTCCTTTCCAGTGAATTATTTTTGTTAATTTTTTGTTAAGTAAATAAGTGATTCTAAGAATACGATAGTTCAGACTTGCCAGTTTTCCAAAATTAGCTAGTCTATGCTATCCATATTTATTTTAGACCTACAATCTTTTTTAACTAATTCATAAAATATGAACGACTTATTTAGAGATCAATTAGATATTGATCTAGCTAGTTTTCTAGGAATTAGAGAAGTAGCAAAGTGGCGTTCTGAATGCCCACGGGAATCAGAACATTCGGAAGGGGGCTTATGCAGCACCCGTCTCGCTCAGGACGTAAAACAGGAGTAGTGTTTCGTAAATCCCCATCCGTTATCCAGGATTCCATATAGGTGAATCCTCAAATTGCTCCGCTGTTGTTATTCCTTTCTCCGTTATCTTCCAAAAGGTATTATTTCCTATTCTAATTTTTTCTACTAATTCCCCATCCGCCATTTCTTCTAAGCTTTCATAGATATTTTTCCGACTTTCTGTCTTCGTTTGATCACATATCTCTTTAATACTTAGTCCGTCTTCATCCTGTTGGGTGTCTACTAATAGCCATAGTATAGAGATTCTAGCCATAGAAAGCTTTAAATCATGATGGATCGTATTACTTTTGTAAGGATTAGCACTATTACGCAGCAATTCTTTTTGAGTATTTACAAAACTTAAAATATTGGCTCGTAATTGGTTTAAAGAAGTTTGTAGGGTATCAAAGTCTATTGTACCATTTAGCTGTTCTTTTTTTAAAGAGTGGTACCTTCCCGATTGTAGTATAATAGCATCAATACCTTCCTGACCTTCAAATGAGTTATTGAGTAAGTCAATAGCGGCAGCAATTTCGTCTTTAGCAATAAGGGTGCGTATTTGTTGTTCTAATTCAATGAGATTCATAATGTGTTTTTTATCTATAGAGAATAATCCTATATAGCTCATTCTCTTGGATAAAAATATATTAATCTTTTTAGAATCTCTTGATTCTAAAAAAAAATGTCTCTTTTAAGACATTGAATTAGCGTTACTTTCGTTATTTTTGATGGTCTATACCATAGACAAACCTACTGAAACTACGCTTTTAGTAATCCTAAGCACTAAATCCACTCTCCTATTACTATCTAAAAACATCCTTCACCACCAACCTTCTATTAGGCTGGTTACAACTTTTTAAAAATGTTAAAGAGAACTACACTATTAATAGTATCATTGCTAATAGGAGCTATGCAACTATATGCTACACAAGTGCCTTTGGAAGAAGCTGCTAAAATAGCTAAAGATGTTTTTGCTAGAAATGCTAAAACAGCCACTAAAAATTTGCAACAAGTGCGCGTGGTTTCCAAATTCATTCAGCAAACTGCTGATGTTCCAGACTATTATATATTCAATCTACAACCTACAGGTTTCGTTATCATTTCTGCTGATGATCGGTATAATCCAATTTTAGCCTTTTCGGAAGAGAGTCATATTGATTTCAATAATGAAGTAGTCAATATTGGTTTAATGGGTACCTTATCAAAGCATGAACAACGCATTAAATACCTTAGAAAAAATAATATAAAAGCACCTGCTGCTGTTCAGACAGAATGGCAAAAACTAAGAAGTGGCTCCGCGACTCGCTCCTCTAGAAGTAATGTTCAAGTTGGTCCATTAACAACGACCAAATGGAATCAAGGAGAATTGTACAATGCGGAGTGTCCTGCAGACGAAACAACAGCTGCAGAAGGCCCGGATGGCCGTACCTACTGTGGCTGTGTGCCAATTGCAATGGCCCAACTAATAAAATACCACAATTATCCTGTTCAAGGAAATGGGGCGAATCAGTATGAAGACAATAATTTTGGCGCTCAATCAGCTGATTTCTGTAATACTGTTTATAATTGGGATAACATGCCAGATGAATTGACAGAAGCTAACTCAGATGTAGCTAATTTAATTTATCAAATGGGCGTAGCCTCTTTTACACAATATAGTACAGAGTATACAGAAACTTATTTCTCCTATGTACGAGATGCTTATGTCAATTACTTCGGTTATGACCAAGCGGCTACCTGGTTTTTTGATGGCAACACCTTTGACCAATTTGCAGTGGTAGCTAAACAGGATCTAGACAGAGGCCTACCGTTATTATTGACAGGTACTGCTTCGAATCTTGTAGGCCACACTTGGGTTACAGATGGATATGGCTATTTCTCTGATTCTGATAAAGCAGAATATTTTCACTTTAACTGGGGTTGGGGTGGTAGCAATAATGGCTGGTTTTTAGATTCAGGGACTTCTTGGTTACCTTTAGAAGGGCAAGGAGATGGTGTCGCTGAGATTACTTATTACTGGGATAGATGGGTATTACATAATTTATATCCTGCGGAAGTAACTTGCCAAACACCACCCCTATCAGAGGTCAGTGTCAATGGT